>JAUIJX010000195.1 GCA_030430795.1 Alphaproteobacteria bacterium
CCAGAAATATAATCCTTTGTCTGGTCATTTACGGGATTATTAAACAATTCCGGTGTCGATCCGCACTCAATCAGCTTACCCAGGTGGAAAAACGCCGTTTGTTGCGAGACACGGCGCGCCTGCTGCATGGAGTGGGTGACGATCACGATGGTGAAACGTTCTTTCAGCTCATCGATCAGTTCTTCGATCTTGGCGGTAGCAATCGGGTCGAGCGCCGAGCATGGCTCGTCCATCAGGATGACATCCGGGCTGACGGCTATGGCGCGGGCAATACACAGACGTTGCTGCTGCCCTCCGGACAGGCCGGTGCCGGGGTCGAACAGGCGGTCGCGTACTTCGTCATACAGCCCGGCGCGTTGCAGGCTGCCGATGACGATCTCGTCCAGTTCGTCTCTGGAACTGAACAGCCCGTGGATACGCGGGCCGTAGGCGACATTATCATAGATGCTTTTGGGAAACGGGTTCGGTTTCTGGAAGACCATGCCGATACGGGCACGCAGCAACACCACATCGACGGAAGGGTCGTAGATATCCTCACCGTCGATGGCGATAACCCCTCCCACCCGGCAGGTATCGATGATGTCGTTCATGCGGTTGATGCAGCGCAGGAAGGTGGATTTTCCGCAACCGGACGGGCCGATCAGCGCGGTGACATTATTCTCCGGCATGTCCAGCGAGACGTCGAACAACGCCTGCTTCTGGCCGTAGAAAACACTTACATCGCTTGCCGAAATCTTGGTTTTATCTGTCATCCGCTTTTCCTACCACCGTCTTTCATAACGTTTACGTAAATAGATTGCCATTGCATTCATCAGCAACAGCATGGTGACCAACACGACGATCCCGGCGGCGGTTTTATCCGCGAAACCCAGTTCGGCACTGCTGGCCCAGAGATAGATCTGCACCGGCATCACCGTTGCCGATTCGGTGAAACTGCCGGGAATATCGACGATAAAGGCAACCATGCCGATCATCAGCAGCGGCGCGGTCTCGCCAATCGCACGCGCCATGCCGAGAATGGTGCCGGTCATGATGCCGGGCATAGCCAGCGGCAGCACATGGTGCATGACGCTTTGCAGCTTGGATGCCCCGAGCCCCAGCGCCGCCATGCGGATGGAGTCCGGCACCGCCTGCAGCGACACGCGGGTGGTGATGATAATCACCGGCAGGGTCATCAACGCCAGCGTCAGCCCACCAACCAGCGGAGCGGAGCGCGGCAGCTCCATGACATTGAGATAGACCGACAACCCCAGCAGACCAAAGACAATGGACGGCACCGCCGCCAGATTGTTGATATTGACCTCAATCACATCGGTCAGCCAGTTTTTTCGGGCGAATTCTTCCAGATAGACCGCCGACATCACCCCGATCGGGAAGGAGACCAGCAGGCAGATGGCCATCGTAAGAACAGAGCCGACGATACTGCCCCAGAATCCGGCACGCACCGGATCACGCGAGTCGCCGCCGGTGAAGAATTGTGTGTTGAAGACCGTTTGGACACGCCCCTGCTTCTGCAGACTCTCCACCCAGCCGAGCTGCTGGTCTTTTACCATGCGCTCGCTTTCCGGCGTGCTGGTATCCACCCGCCCCTTGATCAGCTGATCAACCTTATCGGAGGCCGGGACCCAGACGGTGAAGCTTTTATCATGCGGGCGCCCCTGCTCTTCCCACGCTTTGGCGACACTAATGGCCGGGGAGGAGGCGATCAACTCGAAGACCTGACGGCGGTCGTTGCGCTCAGAGACCGGGAACATTTCCAGCAGCGTGTCTTTGACCATGCGGGTGGCTTTGCGTTTCAGGGTGCGCACATCCGTAACGTCGCTGCTGACCGACAGGTCGAGGGCGATCTGGGTCTGGCGGAAACCGTTGATGCTTGGCACCAGCATACTGCCGAGCAGGATCACCAGCATCAGCAGGGCGATGGCGATGGCGATGCGGCCATACCAGATAAAGCGCTGTTCGGCGGCGTGGCGTCCGGCCAGCCGTTTCTCGATGCGTGCGCGGTTGCTGTATGTGGCTTTAGTCATATTGCTCCCGGTATTTCTTGACGATGACCAGTGCGATCACATTCAGCACCAGCGTCATAAAGAATAATGTCAGCCCGAGGGCGAAGGCCGCCAGCGTCTTGGCGCTGTCGAATTCCTGGTCGCCGGTCAGCAG
>JAUIJX010000196.1 GCA_030430795.1 Alphaproteobacteria bacterium
CTTCGAAAAACCCCAGCGCCGATTCCGGCCGCGCCTTGCGGATGTCATATTTGCCGAGCCGCAGATTCACTTCCGCATGATTCGGCTGGCGTCCTTTGGCTTCCCGCAGCATCGCCAGCGCCATCTCTTCGTCACCCTGCGCCATATAGACGCGTGACAGAGCCAGATGCCCTTCCACTGCATCACCCGGACGCATGGCAATCTGTTTATACATACCGATCGCCGCTTCGATATTGCCGCCACGCTCCACCGAATGCGCCAGCCGGATCAGGTTTCGCGCCTTCTCATCGAGCGCCGCACGCTGCCCGTCAAACTGGTCTTTCTCGGTCGGCTGCCCGCATGCGGTGAGCAATGCGATTAACCCAAATGAAATGCTGTAACGTATCATAGTAAACTCCTGTCTTATTTACTGATTCTAAGGTTAGCTAAGGAATCGCCGATGGAGGTAAACACCGCATCGAGCGTTTCGTTATCAGGTGAATTGTAATAATAATCCGGCGTCGTCGCGCAGTTGCGGAACAACGCCCGTGCCTCAGTCTGCGCCGTGTTGTTGCTGGTCAGGCGGAAGGTGATGGTATAAATGATAATCCCCTTCTGCTTCATCGCCGTGCAGATTTGCTCGGTACGGTCATTGATTGCGCGCCGCCCTTCATCCCAGGTCGATGCTCCGACAATACCGTCATCCAGACGCCCGTACGGTGAATAGTCGGACAGTGGCGGATCGGCACTACTGCCGTCATAGAACTGGTTTTCCCCGTCAGTAAGAATCACCACCACTTTTTCCATCAACGGCTCTTCGTAATCCAGCGGCAGCAGGTTGGACTCATGCGCCCACAGCCCGCGCCACAGCGGTGACATCACGCGCCAGCCCCACACCAGCCCGACGCTGGACATGGTACCGCCACGCCGCCACGGCTCCATTTCATTAATACCGTCGATAATCTCACTTTTCTTAGAGGTAAACGGTGTGATTTCCGGTCCGCACCCCATATTCGGCCCGCGCCCGGCAGCATCGCTGTAGCCTTCGCTTTCATTCAGGCTCACCGACCCGTCGCTCAATATCCAGTTATTATCGACATTGTGGTCTTCCCAGAAAAAGATATTCCACAGCGTATCCGGATCTGACACGTTCGGCGGCGTATCATTGATATCCCGCCCACCACTGCGCGCTTCCACACAGCCTTTCCACCTGGTCGTTGAATGCGGCCAGTTGGCGGTATAGCGATCCGGATCGTAATCCTTCACCCACGCAAATTTATCCGCACCGATATTTACATTGGTCACATACGGCACCAGACTCACCCAAAAATTATCCAGTTCCGTCTCATCGCCATACAGAATATTGATCAGCTTTTTCGCCGCATTCTTCATAGTGCTGATCTTGCTGCTGCTGGCCATCGACCCGGTGTTATCCATCACCAGTACCAGCTCCATTCCCTTATTCGCACGGGTGATCTGTGAGGTCGACGACACTGTCATTTCCTTCATCCCGAACACCCCCATCAGTGTGGTTGGCAATGTCGCCGTCGCTGCCAGATCGATCACCGTTTTATTGCTGTTCACATTCACCGTCAGGCTGGTCAGCGTCGAACCCATATAAGCATTAGGGAAATTGGCATAAAAATACTCATGCACTGTAGAGGTCACATCCTCAGAATGCACCACTGTGCCCGCCGCCAGCCCGGATGCATCGAGCGCGGTGGACAGTTTGGAACGCAGGATCTGCGCCCGCCCCATATCGATGCCCGTGCCTGCCGCCGTCACCAGCATCATCATTCCCAGCCCGACAAACATCAGCGCATTGCCGTGATCATCCCGCCAGTACTGTGTCCATCGTGTTAACGTTTTCTTCCACATACGTGTACCCTCTGCCTACGAACCACAGGCAAATGTTAAATCATCCAAAGCGCCCAGCCGCGGACGGAAATACGCCACCTTGTAGACTTCCCGTGCCGAAACAATCTCGTCAAACGCCATCGGCTCAAACGAGAAAAACACTTCGGCAATAATGATATCTTCTTTTGCCCCCAGGTTGAGAGATGCCGGTATTGCTGCCGCACCACCAACACCGCCAAGTATCCCCAGCCTTAAAGACTTATTAAAAGGAAGTGCACCTTCGGCTCCCTCTG
>JAUIJX010000046.1 GCA_030430795.1 Alphaproteobacteria bacterium
CCAATACAATGGATGGAGGGTCAGGCGATGACCTGATTCAGGGCTGGGCGCACGTGGATCTGATTTATGGCGGCACAGGAAATGACTCCCTGTATGCCGGCAGTGCTAATGACACGGTCTATGGTGGTGCTGGCGATGATAACATCGACGGCTATAATCAGGATGATGTGCTCTATGGTGAAGGCGGAGAAGATACCATCACCGGTGGCGAAGGAAACGATACCATCGATGGAGGAGATGATAACGACACCATCGACGGCGGTGCTGGCGATGACTCCATTTTGGGTGGTGCGGGTGATGATTCTATCACTGGCTACTCCGGCACGAACACGATGGATGGCGGGGCCGGGAACGACCTGATTCAGGGCTGGGCGCATCAGGACAGCATCCTCGGTGGCGATGGCAATGATTCACTTTATGCCGGTAGTGCCAATGACACAGTCTATGGCGGTGACGGAAATGACAGCATAGACGGCTACAATAACGATGACCTGCTTTATGGCGATGAGGGAGCTGACACCATCACCGGCGGCGCAGGCAATGACACCATCGATGGTGGTGCAGGCGATGACTCGATTCTGGGCGGTGACGGCAACGACACCATCACCGGCTACTCCGGCACGAACACGATGGATGGCGGCGCCGGGAATGACCTGATTCAGGGCTGGGCGCACGTGGATCTGATTTATGGCGGTGATGGCAATGACTCGCTCTATGCCGGTAGCGCCAATGACACGGTCTATGGTGGTGAAGGCCATGACAACATTGATGGGCACAATAATGATGATCTTCTGGTGGGAGGAGCAGGCCGGGATACGATCACTGGCGGAAGCGGTAATGATACGCTGGATGCTGGCAGTTGGTTCGATACGGTGACAGGCGGCGCTGGTGCCGATACCTTCGTCTTCGGGTCAAACTACAGTGGTAATGGTGCAGGCAACCGCGACATTATCACCGATTTCTCGCAATCAGATGGTGACAAGATCGATTTCACCAGCTATGCGCCGGGGGCTACATTCATAGGCATGTCTGCATTCTCCGTTGGACCGGCAGAGATTCACTATTCCCATGATGGTGGCAATACGATTGTAGAGGTGGATACAGGGAGCGGGACGGCTGATTACCAGGTCGAGCTGACGGGATTGTTTACCCTCACTGCTGGAGATTTCGCGTAGTGTGAGGTCACCAACGGATTGCCGTTCCCAGTCTCCAGGATAACCTCATACTTTAGCAACGCTATAGCAAGGTTGAGGGTTAAAAAGGGGCTGGGTCAGAATAAAAATGAATTTGGGCTGCATCTTTTAAACCGCCTATAGTTCCGGGCAGAATAAAAAGGCCTCATAATAATTAAAAGTCAGAAGCTTGCCATTCCTAATCCGAAGGCCGTGGGTTCGAATCCCGCCGGGGACACCATTCCTGAAATTCCTCCAAAAACCCCCCGAATATGACAGTTCGATGAAACCTTCGCCGGTAACGTATTTTTAGGGTTGATCCGGAAGGGGAACATGATTAAGGTGTCCTTTCTGCGATTGATAATGATTCTCAATATCGATAGTAGAGAAGGAAAGCCAACGCGGTGAAAACAGCCGTTGTTCGGCCAAAAACCAATAAGAATACAGGATCGAAGGTGGCGAAGGGGAACCAACAGACAGAGCAAGATCGGGCGCAAACGCTTTATCAAAGCATCGCAGCAAAAAGCGCAAAGATTCGCAGTCGTGCGCTGTATCCGGGCGATCAGGAATGGATCACCCGTATCATGGAAGAGTGCGTGCGCGACCAGAAGCCCATCCCGATGGTGATCTGCTGGGCCAAAGGCCCGACCGATGAAATCGATCCGGAAGAGGTGGAAGGGGTCAACTTCCTTGCGGATTCGCTGCGGCGTGTGACGGCGGGTTATGCCCCCGGCGTGTCGTTGCAGGTGGTCTTTGCCGACACCCATGAGAAGCTGAATAACAACACGGTTCCCGACGGCTATCTGGATAAGGTGGCGCAGTTGTTCCGCGAGCATTTTCAGGACGATGCGAAGGGGCTGCATCTGCGTGGTATCAGCCGGTTGAGCGACTACCTGACGCCGGAGCAGGACTACACGGCCACGGTCGACGGCATCGAGAAACTATGGACATTGGCCTGCCAGAACCAATTGCAGGGTGCGCTGAAGGATAAGCTGGCACCGCGCGCGCAGCGTTACTACCGGGGCAGTAGCGAGGGTGACGCGCCGCCAGCGCAGAGCGAGCGGATCGCCGCGATGTATCACCAGCTCTGCCTGAGTGAGCGCGCGCCGATCGGGCAGGCATTCAAAGACCAGATTTTTCTAACCTATAATCCGGCAACGCAGCATGATTTTTCCGTACCGGAGGGTATGCCGGCATTTTGCATGTATTCACTGCCGTCACGCATCAGTGACAAGCCGTGGAATATTTCTCTTAAACGTCAACAAGCACAGCAACAAGGAGCAGCTATGACATCCACACAGGAACCTAACACCATCGCCGTGGTTGGCGGTGGACTGGCCGGTCTCGCCACCGCATACCAACTGGCAAAAGCCAAGCCGGAAGCCGCATTGACGGTCTATGAAAAGGGCGGCGAGGATAGCTATACCGCTGGTGAAGATGGCACCCATCGCGCCAGCCTCGGCAGTTCCGGTGCGCGTACCATGCGCCTGTCCGGGGCATCTACGGGGGTAGGCATCTGGAATGTCGAGCAGACCATGCAAATGCTGCGCGAGCTGCAACCTTACAGCGACAAGCCGCTATTCCATAGTGAAGCGTCGGTCTACCTGCCGAAGGACGGTGAGATTGACGCCAGTGGTGCGCCGGAAGCAAACTCCACCTACGTGAAATACCGTGCCTCGCTGCAGCAATCCGGTGTGAGATATAGCGAGATCACTGGCCGCCAGTTGAAAGAACGCTTCCCCGGCTATTACAACACCGTGCCGGATAACCGTCTGGCGCTGGTGGAAGAGCCGTATGATGCCGATCGTAATCCGAAAGGTGCAGCGGGCTACATGGATATCGAGGCGACGATGCAGGCGATGCAGCACTACCTCAAAGAGCATGGCGCTACCATTCGCTATGATGCCGATGTGCAGGGGCCGGTGAAAGACGGCACGGTGACGCTGGCGGACGGCTCGTCCGAGGCATATGATCAGGTTGTGGTCGCGCCGGGGCACTGGATCGAGGATCTGGTGGATTGTGAACGCCACGGCATTCAGCCATATTACGATAAGGTGCCGGTAGTATCGCTCGATATGAAAGCGGCTGGTATTGAGACGAAAGGCTTCCCGTTTACCAAAGGCTGGACGCCGAGCGACATCGCCAGCGGATCGTTCTATAATGCCGATGCCGACCCGGAAAGCGGTAAAATCAAATTCCTCCCGACCGCGCTGATGAAAAGCTCCGGCACTGCTGCCGATGTGGAAACACCGCTGACAGAGGAGGAAAAAGAAGCGTCGCTGCAGGCAACCTCTGAACGCTTCGGTGTGCCACTGGAGACAGTGCGTCAATATGCCGATGTCTCGCAATGCAGCTTCACCCGCACGGCCAAAGGCGAGCAAATGCTGGTCGGCCGTCTGGATGACAAGACCACGGTGATCGGTCTGGATAGCTCCGGCTCGGCGCGTGTGATCGGTGGTCTGAGCCAGCTGGCGGCGGCCGATGCGCTGGGACGTCCGGAACCGCATGCGGGCGCGGATGCTACCTTTAATCTCGCGGCGCATCATCAGAAAGTCGGTGCTCAAATGCAGGCTGGTCCGGCAACGGCAACGGGGATCGGTGCGGGCAGAGAACAAGGCCCCGAAGTACGCGCAGCGGCGATGTAGTCATGATGAATTATCAGGAGAATGTCATGTCATTTACACAAAAAGTATTGGAAAAAACCGGGGCAGGTGTCGTCTATCTGGTGCCGGAAGACGGTGACGGGGAGATCGATTACTTCCACCTGTTGCTGGTGCCGCATTCGGCCTGCCGCGCGTTTGAAAAAGACATCGCGCAGTGCCGCATCACGCTGGCCGATTACGGACGTGTGCTGCATTACGGCAGCGGCGCGCCGACCAAAGCGCGCATTGCGGAAATCCTTCGTGAACATGGAATAGGGATGCAGGATGCCCGCTGATCACGATACGGCAACCGTTCAGTATAAACGGATCGAAGAAGTGACCGATGCGCTGGCGCAGCTACGTGAGTATGCCAAGCCGCTTACCTTGCCGGCGGAAGTCTCGCAACAATTGCTGCGAATCGGCAGAGAGGTAGATGAGATCGTGGCGCAGGCTGAAGGCCATACCGAGCACGGCATCACCACGCTTCTTCCTGCCAAGGCCGATCTGCTGGAACGTCAGGTGCTATCGCGTATGGCAGCAGATTTGTATGACCAACTGGATGTGCTGCATGTCGGACAGATGACTGCCGCCGCTTACTCTGGCAGTATGGCAATATCCCCGCGTATATCAGTTTTCCCGGTGCGTGAAGCGGTTGCTGTTAAATACGGATTGGCGGCAGGCGCATGTACGAAATTAAAGGAATGCCTCAAGGCGTTGGAGCAGGATCTGGCGCGACAACCGGATACGGTCGCGGTTCCGCTGGCAGATGAAAACGATCGTGTAGCCGTGCCCGGCGAGGGTCCCAAAAAGGGCTAACCTATCTACCATCTTACAAGGCATTGATGATCGCATCGCGTTCCGATGCTTTGAGCTTGCTTTCCATCACCTGTTGAGCGAATCCACCGGTCTTTTTGGCGTGAGCTTCCAGTGTCGTGCTGGCATAGGCAGCAGCTTCATTGGCGAGAGATACCAGCGTACCTTCCGGCGCCAGCTTACCGTCATCATCGATTAATTGCGGTAATCCCTTGATGTCGATATTGACATGCAAGCCTTCCGTATAGATACGGTCATTGATGTGATCGACCAGCTTGCGCAGCGCCTTGTCACTCATCACCTGCTGGGACACCCCGTCATAGCTCAGTACGTTGACGGAAGCGCTCTGCATGCGAATCAGTGCATCCACCGTGGCCAGTAATTCCACTGCCTGCTCGCTGGTCTCTGCCTTGCGGGACAGCAGATAAAGCAGGTCTGGCTGCGATTTCTCCGGCGTGCCGGTAAAGGCGCTGAGCGTGGTATCCACCAGTTCCTTGCCGCTTCTGCCCGGTGTCTCGAACCGCGCGGACCAGTATAAATCTTCCGATACGCGCTTGTTTCCGAGCAACGGATTCACCCCGGTTTTAGCGGCGAATCGCTGCTTCATTTCCGGGTGATGGGTGCCCAGTGTGCCGATGGCGCCCTGCAATGCCTGACTGGCATCGGTGGCATCTTCCTTGAGCCAGTAACCCGGCAGGCTGGTGATCTCGCGCATCGCGACGGCGCCGTAACTGGCGGACAGCGTACTGGCCGTGGCGTGAAACGCTGTACTTACCAGACTCCATTTGCCGAACATGCCGCTGATATTGCTGAAGTCGCCGCGCAATGTATTGGAGATCATCTTCACCGGAATCCCGAACAGCGCCACGAAGAACGTACGGTCGCGCAATTTGTTCATTTCATCCACCGCTTCCGGGCGGGTGACATGGTCTTTGAGCTCTTGCCAGTAATGGTGATGGCGGCGCTGGTGACGCAGTTTAGACGCCAGCTCTGCCTGTGCTACCGGCTGATCTCCGTCTCCGGCAGCCACATTGTCACCGAGTGTTGGCAGCTCTGGCAGCGTCGCATCTTTGAGCAAGTCCTGCTCCAGATGATGCATATACTGATCGCTCAGCCGCCCTTCGGTAATATCGAAAAGTTTCGCCAGATCAATCCCGCTGCGTGAGCGCATGAATCGTGTCATCTCGGACGCAAAATCGATCATTTCCTGCGGTGATACCGGCTGGAAACTGTTGTCTGGCAGCCGCTTCACCAGCGCGCCGGGCGTTGCGTCACTGCAATGAACGGCGATGCGCTCACCGTGATCGGTGACTGTCGTACCGTTGATGACGAATCCGTGGGCACTGAGCCGCTCCGCCATATAATCCGTCATACGACGCAGGGTTTTATTATCGGTAATCGTGTCTTCCGGCGCCACATATTCCATCGACAGAATTTGCTCATTGGCAATCGACTGCACGAAGCGCAGCAGTGTAAAGACGGTGAGTGCATCGGTCTGGCTCTTCGGGTCGTGCAGCAGCACGTTCTGCACATGCTGTTTGAATCCGTCGAACCCGCCGCCTTCCGGTGTCAGCATCGCATAGACTGGCTCGGCAATCGACTGCACTGCCTCCGACAAATCGGTGAAATAGGCTGAGATCGCACGGTAATCGTCATCATTGCGCTGGTCTACCGGTTTCGCCAGCACGCTGGCATACTGTTTGTGAATTGCGGTGATGCGATCCGAATGATGCAGCGCTTCCAACGCGTCACCAAAATCGGTGTCATTGGCGCGGGTGCTTTCCACGGCGGCAGCGAGGAAGTGATCCATATAGCGCGACTGGTTGACGGTGGTGGCGCGGCCAAGGCGCATCGCTTCATAACTCCCGACCCCGGCGAAAGACTCGGCAATCGGATTATAAAACGTCATCCATCCGGCGGCCTTGAACTCGCCTTTGATCACGCTTGGATCGAATGTCCACTGGCCGGTCTTCTTGTTCGGCAGCAGCAGGCGTTCGATAATATTGATCGGTGCCTGATAGAGATAGGCAGGCAGGCTTCTCCCGTAGAGTTTCCACATCTCATGGCGTGACTGGCCGCGAATGATGTAATCCAGACCCAGCTCACTGGTGCGGTAATAGGCTCCGGCTTTGCCGCGCTCAGTTGGCGGTGGTGTCAGTGCGCTGGTATGGGTGCTGCTCCAGTTGGCGCGGCGTTGCTGCAGGCTGTCCTGCTGCTCGGTATTGGTCTGGCCTTCCGTCATCTGGCGGTTAATGTCCTGGAAATGCTTGTCGGCATAATCCAGCATCACGCTGATTCTGTCCTGCAACGGCGCAAGCTTCTGTTTCACCTCATTGACGACATCGACAATGCTGGTGGCGCTGGCTGGTTGCCAGCCATCGCCGCGTTGTTCCAGCATCACGCCGAATGGCAAATCCGGGCGTAGCGGTTGCCCGTTATCGTCGCGATTCACCCGCAAGTGCTGGCGGTTCAGTGCCGCTTCCATCGTGCGGGCAATATGCAGTGATTCATTGGCCGACAAATAATGCTCGTCTTTCGGATGATAGATCTCGCTGGAAATTTCCACTGCGCCGTCGGTAACCAGCCCGGAGAGCAGCGTCAGATAGAGCGATGCTTCATACGGCGACTGCACAGCGGAGGAATTCACCACATAATAGAGTGGTGCAGCCGGGGTCTGTAGCGGTTGCCGGTGTGGTAGTGCGGGCGGCAGCCCGACTTTCTGGTCGCTCAGCGTTGACAGCCCGCGCAGGCTGGTGTGCAGCAGACGCATATTCTCGGCCGTTACCGGCAGCGAGCCTTGCGCAAACCCGGCCAGCACCCGCCCGGCTTCCGCACTATGCGTTGCCATTTGCTCGAGCGCCGTGCCTTGCGTTTTGGCGATATCTGCCACAATCTGGGCAGTTTGCGGGTCGACCAGCGGTGCGGCATGTGCCAGCGCCAGCATCTCGTCCGATGCGGCCAGCAACCGGTGATAATTCTCATGGCGGTGATAGCCGACCGTCGCGGTTTTCACGAAGGTGGACATCCCGAATTTGGCGACAATATCCAGTGCATTCTTAAACACCAGACCGGAAAACAGGCTGGAATCAATAAACTTTCCGGGGTTCTCGTAGGATTTGCCGAGATCGGGGAACAGCGGCTTCTGGCCACCCTTGGCACCGCTGGTAATACTCCAGCTATACAGCTCTCCCGGCATGGTGGCGAGGTTACGGAAGGCGCGGCGGCGCGTCTGCAGTTGCAACCATTCGAAGCGCTGCTCCGGGTCACTCCACGCATACTGTATGGAATCCGCTGCTTTTCCGGCAATGGATTGCTGTGTATATAGACGGTCTGCCATAGTCTAAACCTACCCCAGTTAAGAATCATTCTCACTTCATTTTTTGTGAAGCTTTTGTGACATGAACAGGCGCCCAACCTCATGCATAGCGAATCAGCCGGAGGTGTGAGCATCATTACTATCAGCAAGAGGAAAACGCTTTCTTTGGTATGTCTTTGTCTTAACAAAGTTGTCACATAACTATGGTAATATATCTCAATTAGTTATCAGAGAATTTAGTAATGAACGAGAAAACACCAAATGCCTTGGAAGCGGCTGCTGTAACCGGTAAACGGTTATTGATGACAGAAAGCCATGATGGCACCACCCCTACTTACATAGCTAGCCAAATGGGGACGTTAAGCGCTAACGGCAAAACTGAATTATTCATAGAATTAGACCCCTTATTGCAACCTGTGTTAGCGGCGTATGCTGAAGGTGCCATTGATGAGCCCGAAATGCGAAGCTTTTTAAGACAGTTTATGATTGAGGATCGCTTTGTAGAACAAAACCTGGATGGACAAATGGCATTACTCAATGCTTCACGTGAACATGGTGTTTCTGTGTATGCTTACGATATGCGGGGCAGTCCATATCAAGAAAATCACACACGCATGAATGCCGCGTTTGCTAATTTAATTGAAGGAACGGCAGAACAAAAAAAACAGTATTTTGAGGCCATGAATCGTTACACTGATAGTGAAGAAGGAAAGCGGTTTAATACGGCTTATGCAGAGCAGTCTGCAGCTGTAGCGGCAGGAAAAGATACTGATCAGGCAATGGGAGATTTAATCAAACGGCTGGACTCCGATAATAATGCCCTTGTTCTCGTAGGCAATAACCATGTGGTAGGCATTGAAGATGTGGACAATAGCCATATTTCTGGAACGTTGGACGATACGCTTGGCAAAGACTCTACGATTAAATTGGAGTTTCATTCAGATCGAATGGCCTACACCAGACAATCTCAACGCAACTTTACTAAGACGTTTAAAGGTGATCTAAGCTACGATAATACCGCTTGGAATCAACCCGATTATATTATTCTGACACAAGATAATGAACATTACATTACCTTTGCAGGTCAGGAACGAGGCATGGACGATTTAAACGGTTCTCTGCAGCCCATTAGAGGCGGTGTAGGCTATATAGAAGATGGCAAAGCGCCAGTGTTTATGGATGAGATGATTGCCCTGATCCGCACGCAGGTTTCACAATTCCAAAACGCAGCAGATGATGAAATACGTGCTGCAGCAGTTCAAAGCGGGGCAGTGGACGTTACCCCACCTAACCATAATCGCTAAGACGAATCAGGTAATGGTAGAGCGACCAGAAACGCTGGGTTCTCTAGCAGGTGTATGTTCAGGAGTTGCTGATGCCAATTGCCCTAAATCCGTTGGATCCACAGAGGAAATAAGTTGGCATGCTTCCGTGTTGATTGCCTGAAATGCAGCAATTGATTCTAAAACATTCCTATCATTTTCTTTTTCACCGACACCATAATCTCCATAATGGATCATCGTGCCACCAATGACTCTAGATAACGCATCATTTACCTTTTCGGCGTAGTTGGCTTGATCTTCTCCTTCAGGAACTGTGATGCCGACCTTAATGCCAGTCATCGCGTCTTCATTGTCGGGATGTGTAATGATATTATATTTTTTATCGTCTTCAGCCAACATTGAGCTCATTTCAAAGCCTTGTTGTTTCATTTGATCAAGAAAATGTTGAGATACTCGTTCGTAATCATCCGCTGATAACGTACAGGGAAAACGTAAAGCTGCATTATATAATCTGGTGCCACTTTTATATTCACTCGTTGACGAAATAGCGCGTGTGCCGGCAAATATTTGTTCGACTGTTTGTTCCATGATTGATGCCTTTAATATTTTTTCGTTTATATTATAAACGGTTTTTATTACAGAATTATTACCGTTTAGTGGGTGGTGGGGCGCTGGCCACATATATAAATTCCCTATACAGATGGCATGGTTATTGCTTATCAAATTTGTCCAAAACAACAACACCAAACGAGCAATTTCCATGACACAGGTACTCTCCATTGATCGCGCCAGCGTTGATGCCACCGGTACGCAGGCCAATAACGCCAGCTACGTCCCATTTTTCTCAGCCGACGGCACCAAATTGCTGTTCTGGAGCGATGCTACCAATCTGGTGGTGGATGATACCAACACCCGCTCGGATATCTTCCTCAAAGATCTGACCACCGGCGATGTTACCCGTATCAGCACCAGCGCCAGCGGTGCGCAGTCCAACGGCAACTCCTACGGGCCCAAAATGTCAGCGGATGCGACGGTGATTGTCTTTCACGGTAATTCGACCAATCTGGTCAGTGGCGACACCAATGCCGTCAATGATGTCTTTGTCAAAGACCTGACCACTGGCATCGTCACTCGTGTCAGCCAAACCGTGGCCGGAGATATCGGCAATGGCGCCAGTGAAGAAGCCTTCATCTCGGCGGACGGCACCAAGGTGGTGTTCAAAAGCTCGGCCACCAATCTGGTGACCAATGATTTGAATGGCGCCCGCGATATTTTCCTCAAAGACCTGACCACTGGCGACATCACCCGCGTCAGCACCGATGCTGGCGGCAACGAAGCCGATGCTGGTAGCGACGAGGCCGTGATTTCCGCCGACGGCACCAAGGTCGCTTTCTGGAGTCTGGCCTCCAACCTCGGCACTGGCGATACCAACAACACTTACGATGTCTTCGTCAAAGACCTGACCACCGGGGCGGTCACGCTGGTCAGCAGCGATGCCGCCGGCACGGTCGGCAATTTCGGTAGCTACAGCCCGGTCTTCTCACCGGACGGCACCAAAGTGGCCTTCCGCAGCATTGCTACGGATCTGGTGACGGGCGATACCAACGGCGTCAGCGATATTTTCGTCAAAGACCTGACCACGGGAGACATCACCCGCGTCAGCACCAACACAGCGGGTGCGCAGGCCAATGGCGGCAGTTTCGCCGCGGCATTTTCTGCCGACGGCACCCGCATCGCTTTCAGCAGCACCGCATCCAATCTGGTCTCCGGAGACACCAACGGCAAATCCGATGTCTTCGTCAAAGATCTCATCACTGGTACCACCAGCCGTGTCAGCGAAACTCCTGAAGGCGTTGAAGCAGCGGGTGATAGTTATGCGCCTGCCTTTGGTGCTACCAATGATGATCTGGCATTTTATTCCTTTGCACCAAATCTGTTGATAGGCGACACCAACGGTAAATCGGATATTTTCGTCATCAACACCATTGACGGTGAAACGGTGACTGGCGGCGGCGGTGATGAAACCCTCAC
>JAUIJX010000197.1 GCA_030430795.1 Alphaproteobacteria bacterium
CAGACCGTCACGCGGCGTGTTGGCGTGGATAGTGGTCAGTGAGCCATCATGGCCGGTATTCATGGCCTGAATCATATCAAAGGCTTCCGGGCCGCGCACCTCACCCACGATGATGCGGTCAGGACGCATACGCAGCGCATTCTTCACCAGATCGCGCATGTTTACTTCCTCATCGGTGTTGCTGCGAACGTCCGGAATCTTAGTCTCCAACCTTACAATATGTGGTTGTTGCAGCTGCAGTTCTGCTGAATCCTCAATAGTCACAATCCGATCTTCAATACGGATATGCTGGGAGATCGCGTTGAGCAGCGTGGTTTTACCGGAGCCGGTACCACCACAAATCACCATGTTCACCTTGGCTTGCGCGGCGATTTTCAAGAAGTTTGCCAGTTGCTCACTCAGGCAGCCACTCTGCACCATGCTGTCGAGCGTGATTTTCTCTTTGGCGAATTTACGGATGGAAATGCTCACCCCGTCAATGGCCAGCGGTGGCGCCACGATATTGACGCGCGAACCATCCAGCAGACGCGCATCCACCAGCGGGCGGCGGTTATCCAGCTTACGGCCAACAGCGGCCACAATGTTATTTGCCAGCTCGAACAACTCCTGATGGCTGGAGAAGCGGACATCCGTCAGTTGTACCTGACCGGAGCGCTCGACATAGACCTGATCCGGCCCGTTGACCAGAATGTCATTGATCGTATCGTCGTCTACCAATGGCTGCAGCGGCCCCAGATCAATGGCCCCACTCGCCCCGAACGAGACATCGGATGTGCCGACGAATGACACATCACGCCCTTCACGTTTTTTTCCTACATTCACCTGATCGGCGCAGGCATTCAGCACTGCGGCGGAACGGTCGATCGCTGCCGCCAGATGCGTCATCGCATCTTCAATGCTTCCGCTATATTGCGGTTCTTTCGGCACAGTCAGCGGCTCCTGATGCACGGGTGCCTGCTCTGCCTGCATTTCGGGAGCAGTCGGTGGAGGCATGTGTATAATCTCCTGCTCTTCCTCCGGGGATTCCTGATAAGGTACCGATTGCGATTCCATGACGACCTTCCTGTCTGTGATCTGCGCCTATCTTAGGCGGGGAGGTATTAATTTTTCGTTATAAAATACTGAGGCATCGGTTAAAGCGACGCGCGTTTCTGCTTCCGGCGCTCGATCGATGACGGAATATGCATGAGCTTGCGGTATTTCACCACTGTACGGCGGGCAACATCAATGCCTTTCTGTTGCAGTATGGAGGCAATGGTATCGTCCGAGAGAATTTTATCGGCCGGTTCCGCATCCACTAATTCCTTAATCATGTGCATGACGGTGCGGCTGGAAGTACCGTCCCCGGCTCCGGCGTCAGTCAGCGCCGAGGAGAAGAAATATTTCATCGGGAACACCCCGCGCGGCGTCGCCATATACTTGCCATTCGTCACCCGGCTGACCGTGCTTTCGTGCACTTCCACCTTTTCCGCAATATGCTTGAGGGTCAGCGGCTTTAAATGCCGGATACCATGCTCCAGAAAATTGGCTTGCTGACGGATGATCTCAGTCGATACTTTGAGCAAGCTTTGCGCCCGCTGATCCAGCGCCTTGACCAGCCAGTTGGCATTGGCCAGCTGCTCATTGAGAAACTTCTTATCTTCCCGCGTGCGTGACCGCATGGAAAGCTGGCTGTGGTAACGGCGATTGACCAGCAGTCGTGGCAGCACGTCCGAGTTCAACTCCACTTTCCAGTCCACCCCGATCTTTCTCACCAGCACATCGGGAATCAACGTCTCCACTTCCTCGGCGGTAAAATGGCTGCCGGGACGCGGGTCCAGACTCTTCACCAGATCGATCATGTCTGCCAGTTCCGCTTCCTTCACATCGCAGAGGCGACACAGCTTCTTCATATTCGCCGGATCGGCCATCATATCCAGATGCTTGAGGAAGGCCTCCATCCAGCGGTCCAGCTTGCCGCGCTCTTTGAGTTGCAGTGCCAGACACTCACTCAGGTCGCGCGCCGCCACCCCTGCCGGGTCGCATTGCTGCAACTGGCGCAGCGCCTCTTCCACTTGCTCTTTATC
>JAUIJX010000047.1 GCA_030430795.1 Alphaproteobacteria bacterium
GCCGATCAAGTCAGTGCTGGAAGACCCGATTGCCGTCACCCGCACCAATAAGGGCAAGCGAAATTCCATGCTGCCGTTGCCCGCTGAGTTATATGGTGCTGATCGGCGGAATTCCTCCGGGTTCGGGCTGGGGTATCGCACCGTCACCGATGCGCTGATGGATGATCTGGAGGCGCATCGCGGATTGCCGGACGCACCGGAGGATATCAGTGCTGAGGACGCCGCCGCGATGATGGAAACAGCCACCGCCGCGTTTGCAACCTGGCATACCGCACCGGCAGAACTGCGCGCAACCGTGCTGGAACGCGCCGCTGATATGCTGGCGGAGCGGCAGCATGAAGCGATGGCCATCTGCATGAGCGAGGCCGGAAAAACCATCTCCGATGCGATTGCCGAGATTCGTGAAGCCATTGATTTCTGCCGTTATTATGCCGCACGCGCGCGTGAACAATTCGGCAGCGATCATATACTGCCCGGCCCGACCGGCGAGTTTAACGGCCTTGGGCTGACTGGGCGCGGCGTGTTCGTCTGCATCAGCCCGTGGAATTTCCCGCTGGCGATTTTCATGGGACAGGTGGTGGCGGCACTGGTCTCCGGCAATTGCGTGGTGGCCAAACCGGCCGAGCAAACGCCACGGATCGCCGCATTTGCCGTCAGGCTGCTGCATGAAGCCGGGGTTCCCGAGGACGTGCTGCATCTGGCGTGCGGTGCCGGGGAGACCGTGGGTGCGGCGCTGGTGTCGCATCCGGCTATCGGCGGGGTAGCGTTTACCGGCTCGACCGACGTGGCGCGCATTATCAACCGCACACTGGCGGAGCGCGACGGGCCGATTGTGCCACTGATCGCTGAGACGGGCGGGCAGAATTGCATGATTATTGATTCCTCCGCCCTGCTGGAGCAGGCGGTGGACGACATCGTGATTTCCGCTTTCGGCAGTGCCGGGCAGCGTTGCTCCGCTCTGCGCGTGTTATATGTGCATGCCGATATCGCCGATGAATTATGCGCCTTGTTGAAGGGCGCTATGGATGCGCTGAGTGTCGGTGATCCGTGGTTGCTCTCTACCGATATCGGCCCGGTGATCGATGCAGAAGCGAAGCAGACACTTGATGCGCATATTAAACGAATGAACAGCTCCGCCACGCTGATTACCAGCGCCCCGCTGCATGCCTCCGCTAGCGGGCATTTCGTGGCGCCGCATGCGTTTCGTATCGGCTCGATCCACGAGCTGGAGCGCGAGGTGTTCGGCCCGGTGTTGCATGTGATCCCGTATAAAGGCAAGGAAATCGGGCAGGTCATTGAGGATATTAACAGTACCGGCTACGGCCTGACCTTCGGTATGCACAGTCGCATCCCGAAAAGCTACGAAGCGATTATGCGGCATATTCGCGCCGGGAATATCTACATCAATCGCAGTATGATCGGGGCGACGGTCGGGGTGCAGCCTTTCGGCGGCGAAGGGCTTTCCGGCACCGGCCCTAAAGCGGGCGGGCCGCATTATCTGCTACGCTTTGCCAGCGAGCGCACCACTACCATCAACACCGCCGCTATTGGCGGGAATATTGATTTGCTGGTTAAATAATATATAGCTCCCCGGCTCGCCTACTGCTCGCCAGATGAGCCTAACGCACTTCGTGCGACTAAAGAGCTCGGTCTCCTGACCTCGCGTTTTGCTCCCCGGCTCGGCTACTGTGATGGGGAGAGTGTGATGTGGTATGGGAAGCTTTCCTTGACCTTGTCGACATCCAGCGGCACTTGCATATATTCACCTTTGCGCCAGAGTTCCACCTGATCGAAGAAGTTTTCGCTGTTGAGCCAGCCATCCTGCCCGCCAAGCAGCACAAAATAGTTGGCATTGGGATCAGCGAGGTCGGAAATATGGCGGGACTGCGCGCCGAAGAAGGCGCCGCGCGGTTCGTCATCCACCAGCCCGTGCGCACGTTTCATGATAGTCTCGCGTGAGCCACCCGCCGGGACATCGTCAAACATATAGCGCTTGCCGACCACCGGGATTTTGGACATGACATGTTCCACTTCCAGCCGATGAACATCGCCCCAGACCTGATATTGCTCCATGTATTCAGCCGCTTTGGTCAGCCCGTCGCGGAAGACGTTTTTCAATAACGCATCGTCGGTTTCGTTGATCTTGTTCATCAGGAAGTCGTCGAAATAGGCCGAGGTTTCCAGCGCACGTAGCTCATCCATGCTATCGGTTGCCTTATAGAGCGCATGCGCCAGTCCGCTGATGAAAGACTGATAGGCCAGCGCGCCGCGTGAGTCCTCTGCATAATAGCCATCCCAGCGCTGCATGGCATCGAAGACAGCGTCGCGCTCAATGTCCAGCTCGGCGATCTTGGCGACCAGCTTATCGCGCACAATCAGGCTGGAGGTAGAGAAAACATCCTGCTGGATCTGTTTGAGTTTCTGCATGTCGACAGTGCCGAAATGCTCGATCATCTCACTCATACGCATAGAACGATCAGGCGGTGCGAAGAAGTAACCAATCGGGATGTTACCGTCCGGCGGCACATCGTTGGCGGAGACGAGATAACCTTTGCGCGGGATAAATTCTGACGGCAGTTCATTGCTGGTGGCAATGCGCGCCCAGCGCGATTCGTATTCGCTGCGTGGGGAGAGAATATCCTTCGGCTTACCCTGTGGGCGTTTGGGCAGTTGGGTGGCGATCATGCGGCCAATGTTACCCTCGGTATCGGCATAAAGCAGGTTGAGCGCCGGAGCGGCGTATGTTTCCAGTGCCTGCTGAAATTCCAGCCAGTTGGTGGCTTTGTTGACGCCGAGCATGGCGGAGACTTCATCGCTCATGCCGTGGCCTGTCCATTTGAGCGCAATATCCCGCCCGCCGAAAGACGGCATCAGTGGTGCATCGGTAATCACCGGGCCGTAACGGGTAGTGCGGTAAGTGATCTCATTCGGCAGCCAGAAGCGGTTATAGATGGTTTCGCGATGCTCGAAGAACTCACCCTTGCCGAGATCGGAAACATCGTAGAGGTCGCTGTTGGCGGCTTGCAGGTTGGTACCGCCCCAGGCAATGTGACGGTTGCGGCCAAAGCCGAAGACCGGGATGCTCGGCGCCATCATGCCGACGACATTATAGGACGGGGATTTCAGGCCGACGACGAACCAAAGATTCGGCAGCGCCAGCCCTAGGTGCGGGTCACTGGCGATCATGGAGGAACCGGATGCCGTGCGTCCCGGCCCAACAACCAGACTGTTACTGCCCTTGCTGACCTGATTGAAGATGTCAATCAGCACCTGCAGGTCTTTGTTGTCCGGTTCTTCCAGCGACATGCGGTTGAGTTCACGCGCAATCAGATGGCGTCTGGTGTCCTCGCTGTATATCTCACCGCTTCCGGCTTTCAGCATAATGTCCCAGATGCGCTCCCATTTCGGGCTTTCATGATATTTCGCCAGCGTGAACCAAATCAGCCAGGTATAGTCCGTTCCGGCGAGCCGCCCGATGGCCATGATGTCCTCCGGGTGCCATAATTCCCGATTGAGCGCAAAGACTTTGAACTCATGCGGCTTTTCCTTCATGCGGGTGATGTAGGTATTGATCCCGGCGGTGAAGCGATCCATCCATTTCTTGCTGGCCGGGGACATGGACTCGTAGACCGCCTGCGCCGATTTTGGGAAATTGACGACCTTTAGCGTATGATCCACAGCATTGGCAGCCGGACCTGCGATCTCAGACAGACGACCGTAAACAATACGGCGCGCCATTTCCATCTGGCCGAGGCGCAGATGCGCGTGCACCATGCCAAGGGCATAGGCGGCGTCGGCATCGGTCTCGGCATGCACGTAGGGCACCTGATGTTCGTTCCAGTAAATCGTCACCGGCGCATCCAGATGCAGGTTGGTTTGCGGGAACATATCGAGGCGCTGGGTGATGGTCGTTTTCGGCGGCAGCGGCTTCAGCAGATCCGCGCCGACGATCAAAAACGGTGCGATAAGGATGAGGAACAGGAAGGCAAGCAGATAACGTAGCTTCAGGTAACGCCGCTTCTTGCGCCATCGCCTAATTTTCCGCATGAGTGTCCTTTCTCAGGGTTTGCATCACCATGTATAATGTCACAGCACTGAGAATATGCCAGAGGTAATGTGTGCCGATCGGCATCAGGTCACAGAGCGGCACATCGACAATGCGCATCAGGATGGACACCGCGAAGACGCCCGCCGCCATGTTGAGGGTGCGTACCAGCCGCGCCCGTCCGGCCACCGCCGTGCGTGCGGTATAGAGCAGCCACAGTACCACCGGGATGAAGGCATTGCTCTTCTGGATGAAGATGTCATTCCACAGCAGCGAGAAAATCGCCATCGCCAGCAGCATACCGCCGACATCGTATAATTTACGGCGCGGGTTCCAGTCGGTCACGTGGGAGAGGAAGACATACTGGAAGATCATCATGAAGGTGAAGATGGGGATGACATCGGTGGCCAGCGCCCACATCTGCATGGTGCTGTGCCAGAGCATGCTGCCAATCCCGATGGCGACAGGCAATGCTACCAGTAACTTATGTTTTGTATCGGTTGGTTTGAGTTGCTGGTAGAGCAGATAGGCGATGATGAAGAAGGCGACGCTGCTGAATGTGTTGAACGGTTGCTGTGTGAAGTAAAAGTCCGATTGTTCGCAGTATGTAAAATTCAGCATCTGTTTATGATTAACCACCCTTTCGTATTCTATTTTCATTATAGCATACGAATGTTAACTTTTCATCAAATAAAACATTAACTTATGCTGCAACGCAGCATTTCTGTTTTGCGCAATATTGTGCGCTGCAGCATCAGCTGCGAACAAGGTCGTGATAGGCCTGCATCAGCGTATTGGTCACCGGCCCAACAGTAAATTCATACTGATCGATAGAGCCGATCGGTGTGACTTCCGCCGCCGTACCCGTCACAAATACTTCCTGCGCCAGCGCCAGCTCATCGAGCGGAATGTGGCGTTCAATCACTTCCATATCATGCTGCTTCGCCAGGTCGATAACCGTGCGGCGCGTGATGCCGTCGAGGAAACAATCCGGGGTCGGGGTATGCAGTTTACCGTCAATGACCAGAAAGATGTTGGCCCCGGTTGCCTCGGCGATATAGCCGCGCCAGTCAAGCATCAGCGCATCGTCGTAACCTTCGCGTTCGGCCTGATGTTTGCTCATGGTGCAGATCATATAGAGACCTGCGGCCTTGCTAGCCGTCGGCGCAGTTTCCGGAGACGGGCGTTTCCAGTCGGAGAGTTTCAGCTTGAGGCCGCGCTTGCGGGCGTCTTCCGAGAAATAGGACGGCCACGGCCATGAGGCAATCGCCACATGCACCTTGTTATGCTGCGCGGAAATCGCCATCATCTCACTGCCGCGCCACGCGATCGGGCGGACATAGCCGTTCTCCACATTATTGGCTTTGACTACCTCATTGGTGGCGGCGTTTAATTCTTCCACCGAATAAGGCACCTTGAAATCCAGCAGCTCCGCCGAGGTGTGCAGGCGTTCGCTGTGTTCCTGCAGCTTGAAGACCTTGCCGTTATAGACGCGCTCGCCCTCAAAGACCGAGCTGGCATAATGCAGGCCGTGATTCAGCACATGCACCTTGGCATCGCGCCAAGGCAGCATTTCACCGTTGTACCAGATAAATCCGTCACGATCGTCAAACGGGATAATCGACATATTACTCATCTTTCTTCACCATAATCACCGAGACCTGTCTGCCGTAATCCGCCTCGCCGCGATGAGTGGTGCGGCGGAAACTGAAACAGGTGTCAGGGTTTGCATAGGTATCCACTCCCAGCATGTTTAACCGATCCACCCCTGCTTTCGCAAGTCTTTGTAGCACGTATGCTTTCAGGTCGAATTGCCATTTGCCTGCCGCGCCGGGGCGGAAACAGTCCGCACTGTCGGCATCGAGCGCCACGATATCGTCATAACGCTCCTGCCCGATTTCGTAGGACGGCTCAGCGATGGAGGGGCCAAGCGTGGCAGTGATCCCGGCTTTGCTGGCACCGAGCGCCACCATATGTGTTATGACCGCATCCAGCACCCCATGCACTGCACCCTTCCACCCGGCATGGGCGGCTCCGATGATGCGTGCTTCGGCATCCGCGAATAACACCGGCACGCAGTCAGCGGTCAGGATGCCGAGCGCGATATCCGGTTGCGCGGTGACCATGGCATCGGCTTCCGGCGCGTCTTTTATTTCCCATGGCGCATCGACCTCGATGCAGCGATTGCTGTGGATTTGTGCGCAGGTCAGCAGCGGCGCATGCTCCGCACCCAGTTGTTGCATGACGATGCGGCGATTGGCCTCTACAGATGCCGGGTCGTCACCGGAGCCGGGGCCGCAATTCAGCGAGCTATAGATGCCGGTGCTGACGCCGCCCTCACGGCCAAAGAAACCGTGGGCGATGCCCGTCAATGCCGCCAGCCGGTCACATTGCCAGATCATGACGGCTCAAACCCGGCAGGAATGAACTCGTCGGCCACAAAGCTCATGGCCTTGAATAATTCGCCCATCTCATTGGGTGAAACGAGGCGTGTCAGCCCGGCGATGATTTCGTCCTGCTGCTGTTTGGAGGCGTTGCGCAGCAGGCTTTCCGCGCGAATCTCCGCACCGAGACGGGTGAGGAAGGTGCCTTGCGGCACCGGGCCGTAAGTGAGGATGCCCTGCTCGGTGAAACTATCAGACAGGGTATCGAAATCAACATGGGCAGTGATGTCCGCCTCACCGGGCGTCTCCAACACCGGGTGGAAGCCGTGATTCTTCACTGCCTGCAACGTATTACCGCGGCTGCCCCCGGCATAGCCGTAATCAATGACCAGCCCGCCACCACCAAAAGCATGGAGATGTTGCGCCAGATCACCGGCGATGGTGCGGGTAGCCGGAGAGGATTCCACCACCACTTCGTCACCACTATAGGCGCCGCCTTTGACCAGCCGAATGCCCATTTCCTGAATGATGAAACAGAGCTTGCTGTCATCGTCCGGGTCGATATCGACCAGTTTTTCCTGCAGGCCGTCCGGGGTTTTGACAAACTGGCGGATGGGCAGGGCATCGAAGAATTCATTGGCGATGACGATGATTGGCATGCGCGGCAGGTCGTCGATATCCGGTTGCCAGCCAATGCGGGAATGGGCGCCGACCAGCGTGACTTCCTGCATACGCCGGAGCGCCGGAGAGGTCTCCACCATCACCACGCACATGCTTTCATGCAGGTCCGGCACCGGAGCGGTGACGCGCAGAATGTCCTTCATCAGGGTGCCGCGCCCCGGCCCCAGTTCCACCAGTGCGAAATCGCCGCCGTCCATTTGTTGCCAAAAGGCTGCTACCCATGCGCCCAGTAGCTCACCGAAAATCTGGCTGATCTCCGGCGCGGTGATGAAGTCTCCTTTATGGCCGAACGGATCGCGACGCATGTAATAGCCGTATTCCTCATGTCCCAGCGCCTGCGCCATATAGTCCGCCACCGTCATCGGCCCTTTGCTACGGATGGTGTCGATCAAAAGTTCGCTCAGGCTCACGCGTTGGCCTCCCGTCTGGTGGCGCGGATGATGAGATAACCGCCGAGCAGGATCATCGGCACGGAAAGCCACTGTCCCATGCTAAGGCCCAGCGAGAGCAGCCCTAACTGCGCATCCGGCTCACGGAACCATTCCACTGTGAAGCGCGCCAGACCGTATCCGGCAAGAAAGACGCCACCCAGCAAGCCGGGTTTCTCAAGCGCGCGTGCGTAGCGAACCAGCAAGAAGATCGTGAGGAAAAGCAACAGCCCTTCCAGCCCGGCCTCATAGAGCTGGCTGGGGTGGCGCGGCAGATCGCCGCCACCGGGGAAGACCATACCGAGCGGCGCATCGGTGACGCGGCCATAGAGCTCACCGTTGATGAAATTGGCGAGGCGGCCGAAGAACAGGCCGATCGGCGCCGCCGCCGCCGCCAGATCCATCACTGGCAGGAACGGTTTGCCGTGTCTCTTCGTATAGAGAAAAAAGGCGAGGATCAGCCCGGCCATGCCACCGTGAAAGGCCATGCCACCGTGCCAGACCTGTACGATCTCCTGCGGGTGCTCGAGATAAAATGGCAGGTTATAGAAGAGCACATAGCCGATGCGGCCGCCAAGGATGATACCCAGCACCGACCACAGCAATAAGTCTTCGAGCTGTTTCTTCTCCAGCGGCGGGTCTGCCATCCGTTTTAGCAGGTGAGACATGTAGGTCATGCCGAGCAGGATACCCGAAATATACGCCAGCGCGTACCAGCGTATTGCCAGCGGGCCAAGCTGGAGGGCGATGGGATCAATTTCCGGGTAAGTCAGCACGGCATGATGCAAGCGAGGCAGAAAAATGCGGCCTAGAAATACGGGTCTGCCGTGTTCAGGTAGTTCTGGACGTAATCCGCCACCCCTTCTTCCAGCGTATGCATCGGCTGGGTATAGCCCGCCGCGCGCAGGCGATCCATCTTCGCTTCGGTGAAATACTGGTATTTCGGACGCAGTTCGTTCGGCATTTCGATGTAATGAATCTGCGGCTCCTTGCCCAGCGCCGAGAACAGCGCACGTGCCAGATCTTCAAAGGTGCGCGCCTTGCCGGTACCAACATTGAACAGGCCATTGACCTGCGGATTCTCAAGCAGCCACAGCACCACGGATACGCAGTCCTTCACATAGATGAAGTCACGCAACTGTCCGCCATCGGCGTACTCGGCATTGTATGATTTGAACAATTGCACCGGGCGTCCGGCCTGCGCATGCGGGAAGATGCGCTCGAGCACACTGGCCTGCTCGCTTTTATGGTATTCATTCGGCCCGTAGACATTAAAGAATTTAAGCCCGACTGACTGCGCCGGTTGCGGCTCCTCACGCTCGACGGAGCGAGCGATATAGTAATCAAACGCGCATTTACTCCACGCATAGGTGTTCAGCGGCTTCAGCTTTTTCAGGTATGCGAGTGAGTTGTCATCCTCAAACCCCTGCTCACCGCTACCGTAGGTCGCGCCGGAAGACGCATAGATAAAGCGTTTCTGATTCTCGGTCGCCCAGCCGCGCAGGATTTTCGACAGCGAGAAATTCACTTCCAGCATCAGATCGCCGTCACGCTCGGTGGTAGAGGAAATCGCCCCCATGTGGATGATCGCATCCACCGTGTCGGCATTCATTTCCAGCCAGTAGAACAACTCTGTCGGCGGAATCACCTCATCCACCGGATGATTGACGATGTTGCGCCACTTGTCGCCGTCGCCAAACACATCGCAAACAACGACGCGATCCTGAGGATAGCGTTCGGTCAATGCACCTGCGATGTTAGAGCCAAGAAACCCGGAACCCCCGGTCACTACGTAGGTTTTCATACTGCATCCTTTAGTTGCATGAGACTATTTGAAATGAGTCTAGCAGTAATCTATAGTGAGGGCAATTTTTGAAGGAGAAAAGCATGGCCGGGGATAATCATTTCTTTGACGATATGGCACGGATGGCAAGCAATGCCACCGGCAGCCTGTTCGATATGAAACGGGAGATCGAGGCCATGGTCGCTTCCCAAATGGAACGGGTGATGGCCAAGATGAACATGGTGACGCGCGAAGAATTCGACGCGGCGCGTGATATCGCCCGCAAAGCACGGGAAGAAAATGAAGCGCTGAAGGAACGACTGGATGCGTTGGAAGCGTCACTCAGCGATATGATTCCGGCTAATAAGGCCACCGCCGCCAAAGCAAAAGCCAGCAAGAAAGCGAAAGACTAGTCTGTCCCGTATCCGTTATTGGTTATCTTCCCTGATCTTTTCCCAACCGCCACCCTCTTTCTGGCGGATATAGGTGAGCGGCAGGCCCTGATCGGCATAGGCCTTCCAGCGCTCCCGCGCGGCAGCCACCGCCTGCTCATCCCCTCCGTCGAAGATATCACAAATACGCTCGTAGGTCTCCTGTTCTTCGCAGGTGGCGCCGTCGGCGATCATCAGTATCTGCGCCTTGTTGGCATTGTCCATCGAGCGGGTCAGGTAGACCGGCTGGCGTTCCGGGTTGGGGGAATTGTCCGAGCCATGGGGAATGAAACTATCCGGATCGTTCACCCACAACGCGCGATCAAGTGCCTCGCATTGCTCAGACGTGCCGTGGATCAGCACCCGCATGCCCTGCCCGCATGCCTTCTCCACCAGCTTCGGCAGCGCCCGCTCCAGCGGGGTGGTCAGCAGGTGGTAGAACTGGACGGCGGCAGGCATGGTCGGCTTATTTCTCGTAATATTGTTTCACCAGTTCGTTGAGCAGGCGGACGCCAAAGGCGGTGGCGCCTTTCGGCACAGTCGGGCTTTCTTTCTTGCTCCAGGCAGTGCCGGCGATATCCAGATGCACCCACGGTACATTATTGACAAAGCGCTGCAGGAACTGCGCGGCGGTGATGCTGCCCGCTTCGCGGTTGGCACCGATATTCTGCATGTCGGCGATGTCGCAGTTGATGAGCTTGTCGTAATAGTCACCCAGCGGCAGGCGCCAGACTTCCTCGCCCACTTCCTTACCCAGTGCGTGCAGGCGCTCGGAGAGTTCGTCGTTGTTGGAGAACAGCCCCGCCTGTTTATGCCCCAGCGAAATGATGATGGCACCGGTCAGGGTAGCAAGGTCGATGATGAATTTCGGCTTGAAACGATCCTGCGTGTACCACAGCGCATCGGCGAGCACGAGGCGACCTTCGGCATCGGTGTTGAGGACTTCGATGGTCTGGCCAGACATGGAGGTGACCACGTCGCCCGGACGTTGCGCCGCGCCATCCGGCATGTTTTCCACCAGCCCGACAACGCCGACGGCATTGACTTTGGCTTTGCGGCGCGCCAGTGCTTTCATCAGGCCGATGACGGTGCCGCTACCGCCCATATCCCATTTCATTTCTTCCATGCCCGGCGCCGGTTTGATGCTGATACCGCCGGTATCGAAGCAGACGCCTTTACCGACGAAGGCCACCGGCTTTTCGCCTTTCTTGCCACCGTTCCACTGCATGATGACCAGT
>JAUIJX010000048.1 GCA_030430795.1 Alphaproteobacteria bacterium
GATGGATGCCGAAGGCGCCAGCCATATTCTGCAAACGGTGAATGACTTATTCAACGCCGTGTTTCCGCCGCAGGAGGGGGATCGTAGTACTGCCTTGCGCTCTCGCCTGACGGAGAATGAATGTGCGTTTGTGGAGGCCATCCAGAATCCGGGCAGGGAGGCTATCAACCAGCCACGCCTTTATATTCGCCAGATGGTCTCGCGTTATCTGGAGCCGGAATACCAGGAACAATTCGAAGCAAACCCGCAGCTGAAACTGAATATCGGGCGAAATGGCTTAATTCTGGAACATTTTGACCGTGCGTTGCAGGGTGCCGCAAGAGCAGGGCAGGCACGCGGCTAATCTATAATCCCTGCATCAATTGTTGGATGCCGCCGCGCATCATCCCTTTTTTGCCCATCTTTTTCATGCGCTTCATCATCTTTTCCATTTGCTGATGCTGTTTGATGATCTTGTTGACCTCCTGCACGCTGGTGCCGGAACCCTCGGCAATACGTTGGCGGCGTGAGGCGTTGAGCAGTTTCGGGAATTGCCGCTCCTTGACCGTCATCGAGAGGATGATGGCTTCCTGTTTCTTGAAGACGGATTCATCCACTCCGGCCTCATCCATCTGCTGCTTTATCTTGCCGACACCTGGCAGCATGCTCATCATCGAGCCGATACCGCCCATTTTCTTCATCTGGCGCAATTGATTTAGCAGGTCATTAAAGTCGAACTTGCCTTCCATCATGCGCTTGGCCATCGCCTCGGCATCGTCCTGATCGATCATCTCGGCGGCTTTTTCCACCAGCGAAACCACATCGCCCATATCGAGGATACGGGAGGCAATCCGCTCCGGATGGAACGGCTCGAAGGCATCCAGCTTCTCACCTGTCCCCATGAATTTAATCGGTTGCCCGGTCACATGACGCATGGAAAGGGCGGCGCCGCCGCGCCCGTCACCATCAATCCGCGTCAGGATAATCCCGCTGACACCGATCTGCTCATGGAACTGGCTGGCGATGTTCACTGCATCCTGACCGGTCAGCGAGTCGGCTACCAGCAACGTCTCCAGCGGCTTGGCGATGTCGCGTACTTCCTGCAATTCGGCCATCAGTTCGGCATCCACATGCAGACGCCCGGCAGTATCCAGCATCACCACATCGTAGCCTTCGGTCTTCCCGGCCTGCATGGCGCGCTTGGTGATCTCTGCCGGGGATTGGCCTTTGATAATCGGCAGGGAATCAATCCCGGCCTGTCCGGCCACCACTTCCAGCTGCTCTTGCGCAGCGGGGCGCTGCACGTCGAGCGATGCCACCAGCACTTTCTTGTTATGCTTCTCCTTCAGCCGCTTCCCGAGCTTTCCGGTGGAGGTGGTTTTACCGGAGCCTTGCAGCCCCACCATCATAATCACCACCGGCGGGTTGGCGGCAAGATTGATCTCCTGATGTTCGGAGCCGAGTAGCTCGGTCAGGTGATCCTGCACCAGCTTGATCACCATCTGCGCCGGAGACACGCTGGCGATGATCTCTTCGCCGACTGCTTCTTCCTTAAAACTGGCGATAAACGCCTTCACCACCGGCAGCGCCACATCGGCTTCCAGCAGGGCGATGCGTATCTCGCGCGCGACCTCGTTGATATCGTCTTCGCTCAGCGCACCTTTGCGCCGCAATTTGCCGAAAATATCGCCCAGCCGTTTATTCAGGGAATCAAACATATCGTCATTAAACTGTTACAAAACGCTGCTACATTAGGTAGGTGAAAACAACCCGTCAACGGGAGAGTAGGGTATGGGCGACAGATATCAGGACGATTTTGACAGATACGATGATGATATAGATCGCGATATGAGGACTCAGGAAGCAGTTGAGGCCTGCAATGATCTGGCGGATCAGGTCTATTATGACCGCCTGCCGGAGCACCAAATGCGAGCAACGGATCAGGCGCTGGATCGTCAGTTGAATGCTTACCTGCGCAATCAGGCGCAAGGGGTTGATCCCGGTGCGGATGCAATATTGCAAGGGCTGGTGCCAAAGATGCCACGAGGCTTTGGTTATGCGCCGGAAACGCTGGCTCAGCATGATGCCGATAGAGCGTTCAATGCCTGCATCGACCAGCGTCTGCCGGATGTACGTCGTGGGCGTGGTGGCCATGGCAGAGGGCATGGCGATCGGGACGTTGAGGGCCTCGATCCATGGGGCAATACTGGCCGCGGTCGAGATGGTGGCCGCTGGTAGCCACCCCTAATTTCATGGAGATACCAAACGATTAGCGCTTGCCCTTCATCGGGCAATTCCGTAAGATACGCCCTCCTTTAGCAGAGAAGAAGAGAGCATGGCAGCGGCGGAGAACCTTGAAAAACTGAATTTTGAAGAGGCGCTTAAAGAGCTGGAGACCATTGTCCGGCGTCTGGAATCAGGAGAAAGCAACCTCGAGCAGTCGATTGAGGATTATGCCCGCGGTACGGCACTCAAATCCCATTGTCAGAAAAAATTGGAAGAAGCGCGTCTCAAGGTAGAGAAACTATCGGAGAACGCGGCGGGTGAACTTGAAGCGGAGCCATTTGAAGCCTCATGATTAAGATTGTGAAAGACGACGATAATTTTGACCTTCAGGCAGCCTTGTCTGATGTGTCGGAACTACTGGATGCCACCATGGATGAGCTGCTGCCGCGCCCAACGGCGTCTTCCAGCATTATTTCGCTGGAGGATCGCAATCAGGTGGAAGGGGAGTGCCATGTCGGCGGCGAAGGCCGGGTGATGGAGGCCATGCGCTATTCGGCACTGTCCGGCGGTAAGCGCCTGCGTCCGTTTCTGACCCTGACCTGTGCGTCATTGTTTGGGGTTAGCCGTGAAGCATCGATCTATACGGCGGCGGCCATTGAATTTATCCATACCTATTCCCTGATTCACGATGACCTTCCGGCGATGGATGACGACGATCTGCGTCGCGGAAAACCGAGCTGTCACATCCAGTTTGACGAAGCCACGGCTATTCTGGCCGGCGATGCACTGCAGACGCTGGCCTTTCAGTTATTGGCCGACCGCGAGGCGCATCCTGACCCGTCCGTGCGGTGTGAACTGGTGCGCTCTGTGGCACGTGCTGCCGGTTGCAGTGGTATGGTAGGCGGGCAGATGCTCGATCTCTATTCCGAGAATCAGGAATTGTCGGTTGATGAGATTATCCGCCTACAACGCCTGAAAACCGGGGAAATGTTCGCCATTTCCTGTGAAGCGGGCGCTATTCTGGGTAAGGCGCCGGATAAACAACGCAAGGCACTGCACCGCTATGCGCATGATATGGGGCTGGCCTTCCAGATCACCGACGACCGGCTGGATGCCGAGGGCACGCGTGAGGAAACCGGGAAAGAGGTGAATAAGGACGACAAGCGCGGCAAAGCGACCCTGATCGGTGCTATGGGTGTTGACTGGGCGCGGGAACAGGGACAAATCCTGGCGCGTCAGGCTATTGGCCACCTGTCCTGTTTCGACAAAAAGGCCGACGGGCTGCGCGCACTGGCGGATTACGTGGTGACCCGCCGCAGCTAACCGCCATATCGTGGCCTCACAACCATCGCATAGTAAGAAACGGCTGGATCAGTTGCTGGTAGAGCGTGGTCTGGTGGAAACCCGCAGCAAAGCACAGGCGCTGATTATGGCAGGCAAGGTGCTGATGGGCACCGAACGCATGACCAAACCCGGACAGCCCGTCCCGGAAGATGCGGAACTCAGCGTTGAAGGCAAGGAGCATCCGTGGGTCTCACGCGGGGGCATGAAATTGGCGAAAGCTTTAACCCATTTTGAGATTGATCCGGCAGGGATGGTGGCAGTCGATGTTGGCGCCTCCACCGGCGGATTCACTGATGTCTTGCTGCATCACGATGCCGCGAAAATCTATGCCGTCGATGTCGGTCACGGCCAGCTGGACTGGAAACTGCGCAATGATGAGCGCGTGGTGGTGCTGGAGAAGACCAATGCCCGCTACCTGACGGCGGAGCAGATTCCCGACCCCATCGACCTGATTGTCTGCGATGCCAGCTTTATCAGCCTGAAAACTGTCCTCCCGGCGGTGATGGGGCTTGCGACATCGCCGAACGCTCGCCCATTGCGTAGCACAGAGGCATGCGAGCGGTCGTGTAAGCACGGAGCGAAGCATCAAAAATCTGCGAGCAGGGGCAAAACAATACAATTAATAGCGCTTATCAAGCCGCAATTCGAGGCCGGGAAGGATCAGGTCGGTAAGGGCGGTGTGGTGCGTGACCCGGCGGTGCATGAGGCGGTGTGCGAGTCGATTCGTCTATGGCTGACGGAGGAAATTGGCTGGCAGGTGGTGGGCATCACCGACAGTCCGATCACCGGCCCCAAGGGCAATGTCGAATTTTTGGTTTACGCCACGCGGGCGTCGGCCTAAAATCGCGCCATGCAGCAATTCTACTCGGATATTTTCTACGAAAATCTCGGCCAGTCGGTAGTGGTGCCTGCCGGGCACAGCATCACCTATGAGGCGATGGTCTGGTTTGGCGGCTATGATCTCACTGTTCCGGTCATTCTGGCGATTGCGGGCGCGGTCATCGGCTGCTTTCTCAACTGGGGGCTGGGCTATATCCTTGGCTCCATCCGTGAGCTGAATAATCGCTTTCTCTCAGACGACAAACACAAGCATCTCAGCGGTCTGGCGCGCAAATACGGGATATTCCTGTTGCCATTCTTCTGGATTCCGCTGGGCGGCCTGCTGGTCGTCGGTGCCGGGTTTTTCGGTGTGCGCTGGTGGATCATGCTACCAATGGTGCTGATCGGCAGCGCCGCCTATTACGCGCTGGGGCTGAATCTCTAGCCATTTCATCGGCGTAAACGTCACAAATATTTCATATTGTGTTAACATGTTTGTTAACGAAATCCGCTATGCTCAGGGATACGTACCAAAAACGGGAGGAAAGTATGGCAGGACCGGACGAAGAGAAAAATATACCAGGACCGGATAAAATTGAGACCATGCGTGTCGAAGAAAACGGCAACGTACTGGATGCAATCATTATCAATGGCAATCTTGCAGAAGGGTATATGAGCTGCCCGGACGGGAGTACCGTAGAATATTCCGACTATGGTTCGGCTTTAGAAAAAGGCAATGCGGACATTATCATGGACGCAGTAAAAGAATACCGCACCATGCGTGCAGAAAATGGTGGCACACCAGCCGGACCTAACGATGCTGGGTCACGCGACATTCCAAGAATTATCGTAGAAGAAGGAACCGGAACGGCCAGATGGACCGATGGTTTTATTTTGTACTTTGATGAAAATGCGGAGTTATCCGATCAACTCGTGTCCAATGGCGGCATGTCCCCGATTGAGAAAGCCTGCAAAGTAGGGCCGATTACCGAACTCATGAATGGTGTTGGCAATCTGGCGGAAGCCGGAGAGTCAACGGGTACAGGACTGACTGAGCTGGCCATGAATGAAAATCTTGCTAGGCAGCAAGGGAAACAGCGGGAATCGTAGAGAAATATAGCACAACGGAGGAAGCGATGGCATATGAAGGTTTAAATGATCTGGATAAAAGCCTTGTCAATGACATGATCATTGAATCGCTGAAAGATCCGGAAGTGCGGCAGGAATATATTGATGCGCTGAAGGCCAACAAGCCGGAGGCAGGGGTTAGCGCAAACATCACGGAAAATCAGCAAGATGCCTTTCAGGAAATACTGGATCGCCAGCGTGATGAGTGGTCGGAGCGGATGAATGAAATCCCGTTGGGGCTGCGCCGTGCTTACGATAATAACAGGCGCGACGAGATAAATGATCTTGGCGCACAGAGTCAGCTGATTCGAACCTTTAGGGATCATTTAGGGTATCAAATCAACAGCACAGGATATTACTACAACGACGATGACATGCTTAAATGGATTGACAATCTGAAAGAGGATCACCGTCTGCCGTTGCGCTGGCCTAAGGAAGGCAATCTGGGCGTAGATGCGGAAAAAGTCGCGGAAGCGGTAGCGGGTATAGATGTTGAACTTCAGGAAGCTGATCAAATTGCCGCTGCACTTCCAGGTGAAGCAAGCGATTTGCCCAAAGGCCGCCAAATAACCTAAGAATAGACGATTTCACCACAGGAAAGCAGCCTTCTAGGCTGCTTTTTTGTTACTTTTTCCGTTTTTCAGGCTTTTTTTTAGCATCGGTTGCAGGTATCGGCCAGTAATGCTGGTCTTATGCGCGGCGACGTCTTCCGGTGTGCCGCAAGCCACCACTTCACCGCCTTTATTCCCTCCGCCGGGGCCAATATCGATCAGCCAGTCGGAGGTTTTAATCACATCGAGGTTATGCTCGATAATCACCATCGAGTTCCCGGCATCCACCAGCTTGTGCAATACCTGCAGCAGGCGGTTGATGTCTTCCGAATGCAGGCCGGTGGTCGGCTCATCGAGGATATACATGGTACGCCCGGTTGCGCGCTTGGACAGTTCCTTCGCCAGCTTGATCCGCTGCGCTTCCCCGCCGGAAAGCGTGGTGGCAGATTGCCCCAGCCGGATATAACCCAGCCCCACCTCCTGCAGTGCCAGGCATTTCTCGCGGATGGACGGCTGCGCCGCGAAGAACTCCACCGCTTCATCCACCGTCATGTTCAGCACATCGGCGATTGATTTATCCTTATAGGTCACTTCCAGCGTCTCGCGGTTATAGCGCGCGCCTTTACATACGTCGCACAGCACGTAGACATCGGGCAGGAAGTGCATCTCGATCTTGATCATCCCGTCGCCCTGACACGCTTCACATCGCCCGCCCTTCACGTTGAAGGAGAAGCGGCCCGGCTTATACCCGCGCGCCTTGGATTCAGGCAGCGCCGTGAACCAGTCGCGGATCGGGGAAAATGCCCCGGTATAGGTCGCCGGGTTGGAGCGCGGCGTGCGCCCGATCGGGGACTGGTCGATCTCGATCACCTTGTCGATATACTCAAGCCCCTTGATGCTCTCGTATGGTCCCGGCATTGCCTTGGTGCCCATGATGCGGCGGCTGGCCGCCTTATATAATGTCTCGATCACCAGGCTGGACTTCCCGCCACCGGAAACCCCGGTCACGCAACTCATCACCCCGAGCGGGATATCGACGCTGATATCGCGCAGATTATTGGCTGTACATCCGGTCAATGAAAGCTTCTTGTGCTTCGGCGCCTTGCGGCGTTCCTCCGGCACGGGAATCGATTTCTTGCCACTGAGATATTGCCCGGTGATGCTCTCTTTCACTTTCATCACCTCGTCAGCGGTGCCTTGTGCCACCACTTCGCCGCCATGCACTCCGGCCCCCGGCCCCATATCGATCAGATGGTCGGCATGGCGCATCGTGTCCTCGTCATGCTCCACCACGATCACCGTATTGCCGAGATCGCGCAGATGCGACAGCGTATGCAGTAACCGTTCGTTATCGCACTGGTGCAGGCCGATCGACGGCTCATCCAGTACATACAGCACGCCGGACAGGCCGGAGCCAATCTGCGATGCCAGACGGATACGCTGCGATTCCCCGCCGGACAATGTGCCGGACTCGCGTGACAATGTCAGGTAATCCAGCCCGACATTGACGAGGAACCCAAGCCGCTCGCGAATTTCCTTCAACACCTTCTCGGCGATTTTCTGATGGGTCTTGGAGAGTTGCCCTTCGAGTTCGCCGAACCAGATGGCGGCATCCTCAATGGTCTTCTCGCACACCTCGCCGATATGCAGCCCGCCAACCTTGACGCACAGTGCTTCCGGTCGCAGGCGATAACCGCCGCAGGCATCGCAATCGGTGATGTTCTGGAACTTATCCAGCTCTTCGCGAATCCACGCCGAATCGGTCTCGCGGTAGCGACGGGTCAGGTTCGGCAGGATGCCCTCAAACGGCTTGTTGCTTTTGAACGAGCGCGCACCATCCATGTAATGAATGCTGATTTTCTCCTCGCCGGAACCGTTCATCAGCACGTCTTTGACCTTCTCCGGCAGCTCTTCAAACGGCACATTCAGACTGAATTTGTAATGACGAGACAACCCGTCGAGCGTCTGGATATAATATTTGCTCTGCGACTGTGACCACGGGGCAATCGCACCTTCCGCCAGCGTTTTGGTATGATCCGGGATCACCAGATCGGGGTCAAAATACATCTCCGTGCCCAGCCCGTCGCAGCTGGGGCAGGCGCCGAACGGGCTGTTGAATGAGAACAGACGCGGCTCGATCTCTTCCAGTGTAAAGCCGGATTCCGGGCAGGCGAATTTAGCGGAAAGCGTAATCACATCGCCTTTGGCATGCTTGCTTTTGGCGTCTTTCGGCAGGTCGACAATCTCCACTGCCGCCAGCCCGTCGGAAATGCCGAGCGCCGTCTCCACGCTGTCAGCCACACGGTTGCCGAGGTCGTCCTTGATCGCCAGCCGGTCGACCACCACTTCAATATCATGCTTCTTGTTCTTATCGAGCGCCGGGGTCTCGTCGATATTATACAGCTCACCGTCGATCTTGATGCGGGTGAAGCCGCGCTTCTGCAGTTCCTTGATCTCTTTCGTATGCTCGCCCTTGCGTCCGCGCACGAACGGCGCCAGCAGGTAACATTTGGTGCCGACCGGCAGTTCCATGATGATGTCCACCATCTGGCTGACCGTCTGGCTTTCAATCGGCAGCCCGGTCGCAGGCGAATAAGGAATACCGATCCGCGCATAGAGCAGGCGCAGATAATCGTAGATTTCCGTCACCGTCCCCACGGTTGAGCGCGGGTTGCGAGAGGTGGTTTTCTGGTCGATGGCAATCGCCGGGGACAGCCCGTCGATCGATTCCACATCCGGCTTATCCTGAATGTTGAGGAACTGGCGCGCATAAGCCGATAGCGACTCGACATAGCGGCGCTGGCCTTCGGCATAGATGGTATCAAACGCCAGCGATGATTTCCCCGAACCGGACAGGCCGGTAATCACCACGAATTTACCGCGCGGGATATTCACTGAGACATTTTTAAGGTTATGCTCTTTGGCGCCGCGGACGCTGATCGTGTCGTTATTCATAAGGTCCCTCATTAAAGAAGGCGCACTTATACCTAAAAAACGCTGGAATGTAAGGGCGAAAGATGATTAATTAACGGGCAATGTGGCAAAATCTAACCTCAATTTCGGAGAATTTTCATGGCCGGCAGCATTAACAAAGTGATTTTAGTGGGAAATCTGGGCGCAGACCCTGAGATTCGCGCCACGCAGGATGGCCGTGAAATCGCCAATCTGCGGGTGGCCACCTCCGAATCATGGAAGGATCGCAACACCGGCGAGCGCCGTGAGCGCACTGAATGGCACCGCGTGGTCATCTTCAATGAAGGGTTGGTTGGCGTGGTGAAGAATTACCTGCGCAAAGGCTCCAAAGTCTATCTGGAAGGCCAGCTGCAGACCCGTAAATGGGAAGACGCCTCCGGTCAGGAAAAATACTCCACCGAGGTCGTGCTGCAAGGCTACAACGGCAACCTGACCATGCTGGACGGTCGCCGTGACGATGCTGGCAGCTTTGGTGATAGCGGTGGTGACAGCATGTCCTACAGCCCGGCACCGGCAAAAGCGGCAGCGGGTGGCGCACCGGCGCCGGCGGATCTCGACGACGAAATCCCGTTCTAGTTATTTACCGATCTTATCGCTAGGAGGGGTGTTGGCATCGCCACGCTCAGCTGGTTTCTTTTGTCCCCCGGTAAGGATATCAGCAAGAGTTGCCCTGTCTCTAAAACCATCTTCAGCATCCCGTAATGCTCCGATCGGTGCTGGCTGTACGTGAAGCTGACTCAATCCCTGTGCAATACGTGCCCGCTCTTCTGCTGCGTTAATTTCCTTATCGTCCATCGTTTTTCTCCTTATTTATTGATGCGATAATGTGGTCGCATCCTATCATGAAACACGTCCGGTAGTATGACATTTCAGTGACATTTGCTCTCGCGCTGCGCCGGATGAATAAAAACGATTGAACGTTTGTATCTCCACGCTTTTTCGAGTATGAGAGAGCCTTAACAAAGGAGCGGCAAGCTGATGAGTATTCGTTTTGAAAAAATGCACGGGCTGGGCAATGATTTCGTGATCATTGACGAACGCCGTGTGCCGATGCAGATCATTGGTGAATCGCAGCGCAGTGATGAAGTGCAGGCCATCGCCAATCGCAAGACCGGCGTCGGCTGCGATCAGCTCATCGTCATGCGCCCTTCCAGCCGCGCCGATACCTATATGCAGATTTATAACGCCGATGGCGGGGAAGTCGCCGCCTGTGGCAATGCCACCCGTTGCGTCGCCTGGCTGATGATGCGCGAAGGCCGCAAGGATTCCTCGCTGATCGAAACGGAAGTCGGCCTGCTCGAATGCCGCCTCAATGATCTGGGGCATGTCAAAGTCAACATGGGCGTACCACTGCTGGGCTGGAAAGACATTCCGCTCTCCCGCGAGGAAGACACGCTGCATGTCGATCTCTATGCCGAAAAACTCCACGATGCCGTGGCGGTGAACATGGGCAATCCGCATGCCGTGTTCTTTGTCGAGAATGTCGGCAGCATCCCGCTGAAGACCATCGGCCCGGAGCTGGAGCATGATGGATTGTTCCCGGAACGCGCCAACATCAACATCGCGCAGGTCGATGCGCCGGATCATATCACCCTGCGGACATGGGAACGTGGCGCCGGGGAAACGCTGGCCTGCGGCACGGGTGCCTGTGCCACGGTGGTCGCCGCGCGCCGTCGCGGGCTGACCGATAATAAAGTTACGGTACAACTGCCGGGTGGTGAGCTGGTGATCCGCTGGGACGGCACCGAGGAAGACACCGAACATGATGTGTGGATGACCGGCCCGGTCGCTCATAGTTTC
>JAUIJX010000049.1 GCA_030430795.1 Alphaproteobacteria bacterium
AGCAAATTTAGCACGGAAGACAGCTTGTTGGTGCGTTTGGTTGTGCCGGCGATATCCAGCTCTATGCACTCGATGATTTCCAGTGCTTCAAACAGGGTGGTACGAAATGCAACGGCTTCAGGGACATGGCTGTTGATGGTTTGCTGATCGATGCCGAGACTTTCCCGACTGCCGCCGGCGTTAAACGAATTTGCGAGATCCAGCGCCTCTTTCAGTCGGTCATAAGCCGTGCGATAGGCCACATGGGAGCGCCGGTCGAGCCACCGATTGTAGGTCTCCGCATCGAGATCGTCACAGTCTTCTTCCCGATCTTCGCAATACGCCTCAAAGTGTTTTACCTCGAGTTCAGCCAGGTAAATCAATTTTTGCAGAATGGCATTTGTGCGTATCTGTCCAGTGTCATGATCCAGATAATCCTCATACAGCACCCGCGATGGGGTTCGCCGTTCGATAAGCACGCCTTCCGCCGTTTCAGGAAGCGATGTATATATCTCTGGATATTTCACTGACGTGGATGGAATTGCCGAAGCTGATTATCGATGAAGACCGTTTCAACCAGATTCTGGTTAATTTGTTCACCTCCGCCGCCGCTCAGCTTTCTCCGGGCAGCGCGATGGTACTGGAATGCGTCACAGACAAGAATGAAATCGGTGAAGATGAATTCGTCTTCATGTTGAAATATAATCTGCTGGTGCAAGACAACCCGGACATTGATCAGGTGCGCCGTATCCAACTGGTCTCAGAGCATGAGAATGCGCCGCTGCTGATCCGTTCCGAAGGCATCAACTTCGCCCTCACCCGCATGCTGGTGTCACTGCATCAGGGTGAAATTGAAACGCAGATTTCCAACAACCATGTCTGCCGCGTCTATATGCGCTTCCCGGCCTCACGCATCCAGACAAAGCCAGCCGATGACAAAGACGATAAGAAAAAATCTTCTTCTCCTCGCAAAACTGCGTAACGTTATCTAGTCGAATTTATTGCTTTTCGGGAATCCGGTCGGAGGCAGACGTCCGGCGCTGCCGCGTTTACCGAGCCAGTCTGTCAGGTCTTCTTCCGTACGGGTCTTATTGCCAAGCGACCAGCTCAGCCCATCTTCTTTCGTGAACAACTTCACGTCAGAACACGCCCCGTCTTTATATTTCTGCAGGATCACGCCCTGCCCTTTACTCATTTCAGGAATCTCGTCCAGCGGGAACACCAGCAGTTTACGGTTCTCGCCGACAACGGCCACCATATCGCCGTCCACCACACGACAGCACAGTGCCTTGCCTTTGCCGGTATTCAGGATGCTCTTGCCACCTTTGGTCGAGGCCACGACGGATTTCTCCTCCACCACAAAGCCTTTACCGATCGTGCTGCACACCAGCAGCTTACGCCCCGGCTCATGCGCCAGCAGCGCTACCACGCCTTCATCGTTCGGCAGGTCGATCATCAGACGTAGCGGTTCACCATGCCCACGTCCCTGCGGCATCTTATCCCCGGTCAGAGAATAAAAGCGCCCGTTGCTGGCAAAGAACAGAATCGTATCGGTCGTCCGCGCTTTCACGGCGAAAGCAATCTCGTCGCCTTCCTTGAACTTCACATCGCTAAGGTCATCAACATGGCCTTTCAGCGCCTTGATCCATCCCATGCGCGAATAGACCACTGTAATCGGCTCTTTCTCAACAAAGGCCTCAATGCTGATCTCGGTCATGGTCGGGGCATCGCCAAATTCGGTGCGGCGTGCACCCAGCTCCGTCTCCTGACCGAAGCGCTTGCCGATATCGCCAATCTCTTTACGGATAGCCGCGCGCGCTTTCTTCTCATCATCCAGAATACTCTGCAGCTCGGCCTGTTCTTTGCTCAGTTCTTTTTTCTCTTTCTTGATTTCGAACTCTTCCAGCTTACGCAAAGACCGCAGGCGCATATTGAGAATTGCTTCCGCCTGCACGTCCGTAATCTTGAAGCGCTTCATCATCACCTCTTTCGGGTGATCTTCCTCGCGGATAATCTTGATCACTTCATCGAGGTTGAGATAGGCAACCAGCAATCCGTCCAGAATCTCAAGCCGCGCCGCAATCTTACCCAGACGGAATTGCGTCCGGCGCGTCAACACCTCAAAGCGGTGTTCCAGGAAGGCTTCCAGAATCTCTTTCAGATTCATCACCTTCGGCATGTTGTGACGGTTCAGCACATTGAGGTTCAGTGAAAAGCGTGTCTGCAGATCGGTCACCTTAAACAGTGATTCCATCAAAATCTCAGGATCGACCGTGCGCGACTTCGGCTCCAGCACAATGCGGATGTCTTCCGCCGACTCATCGCGGATATTACCGAGCAACGGCAGCTTCTTCGCTTTGAACAACTCGGCAATCTTCTCAATCAGGCGCGACTTGGACACCTGATACGGAATCTCGGTTATCACGATCTGATACAGCCCGTGGCTCAGCGCTTCTTTTTCCCAGCGCGCCCGGATACGGATATTGCCTTTCCCGGTCTCATAAGCCTGACGGATCACCTCCGGGTTTTCCACGATCACCCCGCCGGTCGGGAAATCCGGCCCCGGCATGAACTCCAGCAGCTCTTCGACACTCGCGCTTGGCTTCTTCAACAGCTTGAGCAGCGCATCGCAAATCTCGCCAATATTATGCGGCGGAATGCTGGTCGCCATCCCGACCGCAATCCCTTCCGAGCCGTTGGCCAGTAGGTTCGGTACACTGGCGGGCAGCACGATCGGCTCCTGATCTTCCCCGTCATAGGTCGGGCGAAAATCAACCGTATCCTGTTCAATGCCTTCCAGAAGCGCAATCGCAATCTCGGTCAGCCGCGCCTCAGTATAACGCATGGCGGCGGCATTATCCCCGTCCACACTCCCGAAGTTGCCTTGTCCGTCCACCAGTGGATAGCGCACCGCGAAGGTTTGCGCCAGTCGCACCAGCGTATCGTAAACGGCGGAATCACCATGCGGGTGATATTTACCGATCACATCCCCGACCACACGCGCACATTTCTTGAAACCCGATTTCGGATCCAGCTTGAGCTGCAGCATGGCATAGAGAAGACGGCGGTGTACGGGTTTCAGGCCATCGCGCACATCCGGCAGTGAGCGCGCGGTAATGGTCGAAAGCGCATAGGCAAGGTAGCGCTCAGACAGCGCGTCCTTGAACGAAATATCCTGTATGGCTTCCCCGGTTCTTTTGGCCAACGAAATGATTCCTTATTCTTGTTCTTTAAGCTGGCGCCATCTCACTGGCGATCAGCTCACCCAGCCGTCTGCGCGCATCCGGCATCGACTGGCCGCGCGGCTCAAACAGCCACACGCCGAGAAAATAGCCGCAAACCCGCATAGCGTCAAGGATTTCTGCGGGTTTTGGCGTGATTGTTTCATCCTTAAAGACATGAGGAAGCGGCAACATCCGGTCATGATACGCCTGTCCGGCTTCCGCCGACACCGCCCGCCCCGATTTCGGTGAGATATAAATCAGTGATTCTGTGCTGCCGGTCGCCGCGCATTCACTCAAATCCAGTCCAAACCCAAGCTCTTGCAATAGGTCTCGCTCAAATAACAAATAATGTTTCTGCCAGTCTTCCCGGTGCAACATCGCCTCCAGCACCTGTGCAAAGCGATCATAGAGCATCGGGTGCGGATCACGCTCATGCAACGCGGTATCCAGCAGACTACAGCAGGAAAGCAGCGCCGTCAGCGCCATCCTGTCCTGCATCACCACCGCCGCCACCGGATGCAGCAACTCACAGGCAAGCGTTCCCATATGCTCAGCCAGCCGGGCATTCCAGCGTGCGTGCACATGGTTCCCCGGCTCGAAAGTACCGCGTTGTTTGGAGGTCAGCGCATGTTTGGCAATCGCACGGTAGCATCCGTGCTGACGGGTAAAGAGAGAAACCAGCGCATCCCGCTCGGAGAATTTGCGCACGCCGATAATAATCCCGTCATCTGCCCACTGCATGGGCGGAGTATAGCGCTATTGAAAGGGAATGGCGAGCGGAAGGTTAGTCTTCCAGTTCGTCGATATAGCCGGAGATAATATCCAGCCCCTGCTGCCAGAAGGACGGCTGTGAAATGTCGATCCCGAACGGCGCCAGCAATTCCTTATGGTGCAATGTACCGCCCGCCTTCAACATATCGATGTATTTCTTTTCAAAACTGCGGGCTTTGCCGGCGGCGGCTTGCTTTTGATACTCGGCATACAGCGCATTAACCAGACAATCGCCGAACGCATAGGCATAGACGTAAAATGCCGAATGAATGAAATGCGGGATATAGGTCCAGTAATAGCTGTATTCCTTACCGAATGTCAGTGCTGGCCCAAGGCTTTCCTTCTGCACACCCATCCAGATCGCACCGATCTCATCTGTGGTCAGCTCGCCCTGCTTGCGAGCATCATGCACCCGCCGCTCAAACTCACAGAACGCCACCTGACGCACCACCGTGTTGAGCATATCTTCCACTTTCCCGGCAATCAGCGTATGACGGCGGTCTTTTTTCTTCTCCCGGCGCAGGATTTCCTGAAATACCAGTTGTTCTCCGAATACCGATGCCGTCTCCGCCAGCGTCAGCGGAGTATCGGCCATCAATGCACCCTGCTTGGCAGACAACACCTGATGCACCCCATGCCCCAGCTCATGCGCCAGTGTCATCACATCGCGCGTCTTGCCCTGAAAGTTCAGCAGCAGATACGGATGAACCGACGGCACGGTCGGATGCGCAAACGCGCCTGGTGATTTCCCTGGCCGCACCGGCACATCGATCCAGTTCTTATCAAAGAACGTAGTGCCGATCTTGGCAATCTCCGGTGAAAACGCCGTATAGGATTCCAGCACAATCTGCTTGGCTTCCGGCCAGCCATAGGTCTTATCATCCCCGGAAGGCAGCGGCGCATTACGATCCCAGTATGCCAGCTTCTTACCGCCCAGCCATCCGGCTTTCAGCTTGTAGTAGCGATGCGACAGCGTCTTATAATTAGCTTTCACCGTCTCAATCAGCGCTTCGACCACCTCGTCTTCCACCTGATTGCTGACATTGCGTGAGGAAATCGGCTGCTTGAAGCCGCGCAGATCGTCCTCAATCGACTTATCCTTGGCCAGTGTGTTGGTAATCAGCGTAAACACATGCGCCTGTTTGCCGAATTCCTTACCCAGCACCTTGGCTGCCTGCTCGCGCTCCTTGGGCTTGCGGGAGGACAGCATATCCAGCGCCTCTGCTGAGCCAACTTGCTTCTTATCGATCGAGAAGCGCATCTGCGCAATCGTCTCATCGAACAACCGGCTCCACGCTGCATGTCCGGTTACCGATTTTTGCAACAGCAATTGCTCCATCTCGTCTTTCAGTTGATACGGCTTATAACTCCGCACATCTCGCAACCACGGCGCGTCATGCGAGAGCTTGGAGGACGCAGCCAGCTTATCCTTTAGCGCTTTGTCGGCAATCTTGTTAATCGCCAGCGCAAAGAACAGTGTCACGGCGGAAATCCGCGTCACCGTCTCCACGATATTCTGATAAAACTGCGCGTGCGCCGGGTTGGTCATATCCTCGGCATAGAGCAACTGCGCATAGCTGCTGAGCTTCCCCAGCACATCTTCCAGCTTCTCATACGCCCGGATAGCCTCGGCCAGTTGGTCGCCACTCAGCTTGGCAACCTTGCCATCATAGGCTTTGGCAAAGCTCTCTGCAGCCTTTTCGGCTTTGGCAATATCGCGCTTGATGGCCGGGTCCTGAATGCCCGTGTAAAAATCAGAGAGGTCCCATCCGGGAAGTGAAGCTTTTTTCACGCTGATGGATACCACAATTACTCTGCTTTCTCCACGGCTGGTTTTTCTGGCGCCTCATCGGTAACGGCAGGAGCCTCTTCTGCGGCATCTTTTACTTCTTCTACGATATCGTCTACTGTTTCTTCAATGGTTTCAGTAGCCTCCGAATCTGTTGCCGGTACTTCTTCCGCTTTTTTCTCGATCACTTTCGCTGAACTTGGGTCTTTCAGAATCACCCGGATCGGAGGTTTGGGCATAATAGGTTGCGCTGAAAAGATATCTTTCAGCATGGAAGCCGCCAGCTCTTCGAAGGTCGATTCCCCGATCAGGAAAGAGCCACCCGGCTCACGGGACATCTTCACTTCCACAGCATCGCTTTCCTCAGAGGTATTGGCTTTGGTCAGCGCCGACAGCACCACCGGGATCATCATTGGATTCACTTCGCCGGTATTACGGATACGCAGCGCCAGATATTCTTTACCTTTGATGGTAATTTCCGCCTCACCGAATGGCAGCGATTCCGCTTCCACCATTTCGATATTGGCCTGGCCGCCGATACTGAAATCCTCACCTTTAATCTCCAGATTGGAAATGCTCAGCGTACGATTGCGCGGCCCGGATTCACCATCTGCCGGACGTCCGTCCTCGATCTCCGCCACGACATGCTTGATCGCACCCAGCGTGGCGTAAGAGCCGGTGAAGCTGGCATCCTTGGCATCGAAACGGTAATGGCGGTATTTATTCTCATCATCGGCGGCGACTTCAAACACCCCGTCGAGAGACGCCATTTTCACTGCGTGGTTATCGTCAGACTCAATCACCACATCCCGAAAAGAAACTTCTTCGAAATAAGCCTGTTCATAGACATCAAGCACGCCACTGGCCTTTGAACCTGCCCCTGCACTCATCAGATAAGAGGTTTTATCGGGCGCGCCCTGATATGGATAAAACTCAACAATAAAGTTTAAGTTTTCAGGATAATGCATTGTATAATTTATTTCTTCTGAGTCTTCACCTAACAGCCATTCAGCATCAAATCCAACCATATCCTTCGGGATAATCTTGGTTACACTCTCGCCATGCGATACCGTCACCGGTTCGGTGAATTGCACATCAAACGACGAGAAATGACCATTGGACGGTACAATCGTTACCGACTCACTGCTAACTTCCGTCACAATCAGCGGGCTGTGCTCCGCCGTCGGCGTCAACGTGACTTTCGGTTGTGACAGCACGACTTTCTTATCAAACAGGCTACCTTCCACAGCAATCGAATCATAGCTGATGCTGGCAGCATAACCCTGTTCGCTGAAATAGGTATCCATCGCCTCACCCAGCCGGGAAATGCTATGGGAGACTTCTTCCACCGAGTAAGACGCACGCGAGGTTAGGAAGCCAATTGCCGCAATTGCCAGAATAACCAGGCCGATTATCAGTGGCACCACCGAAATACGGCTGCCGTTTTCCTGTGTCGTGCTGCTGTCTTCACTCATGATACGTAATCCTTATATGCTAACCGACCATCATATTGCGTGTTGCGGAGGGCAAACTGACGCGAAGCCCATCCAGTGCTTCGGACATGATGATCTGACAACCGAGGCGAGAAGTATGAGTGAGCCCAAATGCAAGGTCAAGCATATCTTCTTCATCTTCCGTCGCATCCGCCAGTTTACCGTAAAAGCCTTCTTCCACGATCACATGGCAGGTCGAGCAGGCCAAAGAACCTTCACACGCCCCTTCCAGTGGAATATCATTCTTATGGGCAATTTCCAGAACCGACACACCAATAGGCGCATCCACTACTTTTTCTTCACCATCCGGGAAAACAAACGTCATGCTAGGCATACACTACTCCTAAATCTCTTCGATGTTGCTTCCTTTTAACGCGTCACCGATAGCTTTGTCCATGCGCTTTTGTGCAAAAGGGCCGCTCACACGCTGTAACGTATCGTGCAACACGTCAATTTCATCACGGTCATCGCCCTTGCAGGCGGCTTCCAGCGCCGCAATCGTATCGCTGATATGCCCGCGCTCTTCCTCACTCAGCATCGCGCCGTCATGTTCCAGCGCTGAGCGTATCTCCATCACAGTCCGATTGGCTTCCACTTTGGCCTCTGATAACAACCGCTCAGTCATATCGCTGCGCGCATGCTCCATGCTCTCCTTCAGCATCTGCTCAATCGTCTCAATTGGTAATCCATATGACGGCTTCACCTGTACCGTCTGTATTTCACCCGTGCTGGTTTCCTCGGCACTCACGGTCAGCAATCCGTCCGCATCCACCTGAAACGTCACTTTTATCCGCGCCAGCCCGGCTGTCATCGGCGGAATACCGGAGACATTGAACTTCGCTAGTGAACGGCACTGGCTGGCCATCTCGCGCTCCCCTTGCAACACATGGATCTGCATGCCGGTCTGTCCGTCCTGATAAGTGGTAAATTCCTGCGATACCGCCACCGGAATCGGTGTGTTGCGGTGAATGATCTTCTCCGCCAGATCGCCCATTGTCTCCAACCCTAGAGACAGCGGAATAACATCCAGCAACAAATGCTCGCCACCCTGCGTCAGGTTCGATGCCTGCTCTGCCGCACCGAATGCCACCACCCGGTCAGGATCAACATCAGAGAGTGGTGTGCGCCCGAAAAACGCTCCTACCATTTCCTGCAGGCTTTTCAATCGGGTGGAACCGCCCACCAGCACCACGCCTTTGATCTGGTCTTTACTCATGCTGGCATCGCGCATCGCCTGCATACATATCTGGATAGTTTTCTCCACCACCGGCAGCACGACCCCGGCCAGACCATCCTGTGTCAGGGTAAATGCCTGCCCGTTCCATTTGATTTGCGCTTTATCGCGCCCCGCCAGTGATTCCTTGGCCAGCCGCGCCCGTTGCAGTAACACCACGTCAATATCACCGCCGCAGCTCTGCACCACCAGCTCTGCAATCGCCCGGTCAAGGTCATCTCCGCCAAGCGCAGTATCCCCGGCCGTACTCAACACCTGAAATACGCCGCCTTCCAGCTTGAGGAAGGAAATATCGAACGTGCCGCCACCAAGGTCATAAATCGCATACACGCCTTCCGCCGCATGCTCCAGCCCGTAAGCCAGTGCCGCCGCCGTTGGTTCATTGATCAGACGCAGCACCTCCAGCCCTGCCAGCCGTGCCGCATCGCGCGTTGCCAACCGCGCCGTATCATCGAAATAGGCAGGCACGGTAATCACCGCCTGCGTGACCTCTTTGCCGAGTGCTTGCTCTGCCATGCGCTTTAAATGACGGAGAATATCGGCAGAAATATCAATCGGGGTTTTCAGCCCGGCATCGGTTTTAATGCGCGGCACTGGGTCGCTCTCCGCCTGTTCCAGCACATCGGTCATATGCGGCATCAACGCCAGCGCTTCCTCATAAGAGCGCCCCATCAACCGTTTGATAGACGCCACGGCAATCCCGTCTTCGCGCCCAGGCTCACGCGCCGCCCGCCCGACAATCACATCGGAACCGGCATAGCGCACCACGGACGGAATCACGGAATATTCCTGCGCATCTTCAATCGGCACAGGCTTTCCATCATGCATGATGGCAATCACCGAATGGGTGGTGCCGAGATCAATCCCGACCGCCGCTGAATCCTCATGCGGCGCAGGCGTCTCGCCCGGCTCATGTATCTGCAGCAGACTCATAGAGCGGCTTTCATCTGGCGAGCCATCCCCTCTCGCGCCTGAATTTCATCCAGAAACTTATAATGATAGCGCATCGACAGCACATGATGCCCGGCCGTCTCATAATCCTTCGCATCATATGCTTTGGCGAATGCCTCGGCATCCCGATCAGCGGCATCCTGCGTCTGATGCGAAAGCGTGACGAAATCTTCCGCTGTCTCGGCTTCCATCAGCGCTTCACGCTGCGCCATAGAGTTTTCCAGCAATTGCATGCTTGGCTTCATCGTCGCTTCCTCGCCGGTCACCACCACACCGACGCGCTCCAGCATATATTCAGCGCGCAGCAATGGTGATTTCAACGTCTGATAGGCCTGATTCACATCGACCGAAAGCTGCATGGCGTTATGGCTGGCTTGCGTCCCCGCGCCGACAAAGCGATCCGGGTGGCACTCGCGCTGCTTCTCGAAATAGGCTCGTTCAAGCGCCTGCTCATCCACGTCATATGACTCGGGCAGGTTCAGTAACTCAAAATAATTGATGGGTTGCATCGGACTCACACATGAAAAGATTCACCACAGCCACACCGGCCTTTTTCATTAGGATTATTGAAGACGAAGCCGCTTTTCAACTTTTCTTCGATATAATCCATTTCCGTACCGATTAAAAACATCACCGCTTTCGGATCGATCAAAATGGTCACACCCTTATCTTCCACTACCTCGTCGTATTTCCCGACCTCATCGGCATACTCAATGGTATAGGACAGGCCGGAGCATCCGCGCGTGCGAATACCTACCTTGATGCCAGCGGACGGTTTCCCGCGTGACGCCAGTAATTCCTGTATTCGTGAGACAGCAGCATCGGATATGGTAATGGCATTCGGCACAGTCACCTCATGCACTGGCAGCCGTTTTGTGATGCTCCGCCAGTTCTTCTTCAGACAATCGGCCATGCTTGGCTTTGTAGTCACGCACAGCGGCCTTGATGGCATCTTCCGCCAGCACCGAGCAGTGAATCTTCACCGGCGGGAGCGAAAGCTCTTCCACGATGTCCGTGTTCTTGATCTGCAGGCCCTCATCGACCGTGCGACCCTTGAGCCACTCGGTGGCGAGGGAACTGGAGGCGATCGCACTGCCGCAGCCGAAAGTCTTGAACTTGGCATCTTCGATGGTG
>JAUIJX010000198.1 GCA_030430795.1 Alphaproteobacteria bacterium
CGCCTCGGGCCGGCGGAAGGCGTCGTAGCAGGCGCGGAACACCGCCTCGGCGTCTCCCCGGAACCCGAGCGCGCCGAGCACCTGCTCGACGATGCTCCGCCACCAGCCCGGTCAGGTCTTTCTCCTCATAAGCGCCAGTTACTTCCAGCAATGGCATGCCGTTGATGATCGGTGGATGGGTGCTATGACCGATCAATGTGTACCGAATCGGTAGCTGCCGCGTCTCAGCGTCGCGCACCAATGCCTCCAGCACATGTGCCCCTTTGATCTCCGGAATAGCGCCGATCACTGCCACCCGTAAGGTTTCTCCTTCGGTGTAGGGAACATAGAGTGAATCGGTCTTCGGCCACGCCTCCGGATGAGGGCGCAGTTGATATGTCAGCTCAGGATAGTGTGCCTGCATACGGGTTTGTACATCGCTATCTGGTACGTAGATTTGCCGTGCTCCGGCAAGAAAACTGCGGTGCTGTTGCTGCCACTGCCACACAGGATGCGTGTTATGCGTACTATTGGCCGGACGCATAGCGCTGATATCTTCAGTGAACAGCCCGTCATGCCCCATCAGATTGATGCTGGGCGATAGCATGTAATAGTCGTGCACGGTGACATCGTATGGAATCCTCAGGCGATGACAGATGGCAGGCAGAAAGTCGAGAACACCTTCCGCAAACTGGATCACATGATGCACATGCATAAGCGAGATATTCAATGCTTCCAGTGTCCGCACCAGCGCATCCATTTCATAATCCATCGAGAAGGTCAGGTTGGGTACGGCGGGAATATCGGGGTGCGACAATGTCATCACGCCTCCCACTTCCGGGTGCGGTGCGAGTAGGAAAACACCAACCTCTTCACGTTCAAGAAAATAGGCCATGTCCTTCACATGCTTGGCTGTGCCGCCTCCCAGCGCGTGATTGACCATCAGGATATTGGTCTCGCGGCTCATGCGATGCAGGCGCGCAAGATCAAGTGCTTTGCGGAAAGGCCGCACCGGATCATTCTCAATAAACTGCGCCACGGTATTGCGATAACCCGGATGTTTCTTATTGACGGCCTTCCACGCCTTACGCATGCGCGCTTTCTTTTCTTTGTTGAAAGAGACACCGCCCAGATGCCGCACAAACGTATCGCAGGCCAACAGATGTTCGTAGCCTTCCTCGGTGGCGCGCAGGCAGAAATCATTCTCCTCCCCGTAACCACGCCCGAACGACTGTGTGTCAAAATACCCAATATCATTAAGCAGGTTGCGGCGGATATACATACAGAAGCCGACGGCGGTCGGGATATGGCAGGTCTCACCGTCATTTGCCATCGCTGCCAGTGTATCGATCTCGGAGAAATCAGTCTCAAGCGGCGCGTTGAAATCACTGACAAAATAGGGGTAGCTGCAAATCTCTGCATTATTGGAGAAGGGGGTTACCGTTCCTGTCAAGGTCTGTGAATGGGCGGTGCGATGCAGCCGGTCGAGCCAGTCATGGTAAACTTCCGTATCGGCATTCAGCAACACCACGTCACGGTCGTCATGCAATGCCATCCCTTCATTAGCGGTGGCGACAAACCCGGAATTTTCACTATGTTCACGTAATGTAAACATCCCCTTATCGGCCAGAGCACGGAGAGTAGAATGAATCCGGCTGTTCGGGCTGGCATCGTTAATCACGATCAGTTCAAACGAGGTCTTCACCGGCGCTGTCAGCACAGAATAAATGCAGCGCAGCGTGGCATCGTACCCGTCATAAACGGGGATAATCACATCCACCACGGCTTTGGGGCTATGGGCGGCGTCACGGTATTTCCGCGTCGTGACTTTCTTCCATTCCGGCTCGCTCGGTGCTTCCGGACAGGCTGCCCGCGGGCCATGATCCCTCGGCTTGCTCAGCAGGTGATGAATGCGGCTGCCGCTGGCACGGCTACGTACCCAGCGCTGGTAAGTGTCGGTGCGCAGAATAAAATGATCGACGGAAAGGAATACGCTG
>JAUIJX010000199.1 GCA_030430795.1 Alphaproteobacteria bacterium
CTGATGGATTGCGCGACGGATTTGCGCACGACTTCCTTGGCGTGATAGGCGACACCGAGACCGGCTTCCTTGAGCATGGGAATATCATTGGCACCGTCACCAACGGCGATGCTTTCGCTTTGCTGAATATTGTATTTCTCCAGCATGTCGTAGAGTGTGCTGACCTTGGCATCCTTGTCGAGGATCGGCTCCAGCACCAGCCCGGTGAGGGTGTCATTTTCAATGTCGAAGCGGTTGGCATGGTCTTCCTTGAAACCGGTCGCGTTGGCAACCAGCCGGGTGAAAAAGGTAAACCCGCCGGAAACCAGCACGGTGGCGGCGCCATTGGCGTTCATGGTTTGCACTAAGGTGCGGGCGCCGGGGGTGAGGGTGATGTGTTCGTCATAAACCCGTTGCAGATCGGCGGTACTGATACCTTTGAGCAGGGCCACGCGCTCGGCCAGCGCCTCACGGAAGTCAAGCTCGCCATTCATGGCCTGCTCGGTGATGGCGGCGACCTTCTCTTTCAGTCCCAATAAAGCGGCTGTTTCGTCAATACATTCCTGTTGGATGATGGTGGAGTCCATATCGCTGATCAGCAGCTTCTTTTTGCGCAGGGCGTGCGTCTGGATGGCGAAGTCGATGGGTTTGCCCGCAATGCACATCCGTAGCTCGATACGCAGGAGCTTGGGGTCCCTGACATCGCAGAAGAGATCCAGCGCTTCGCCTTCCGCCAGCTTGCGCACGGTGATGCCGCCGTTAATGGCGGGGGCGAGGCGTTTTTTGATGTCCGTCAACAGCGCCGGGGTGAGGGCGTCGTGTTTCGGATCGGCAATCAGGGTGATGGCAGTGGCCATGAGAAACCTTATCTTTCAAATGTGCTTATCATTCAGCACTAAGTCTGGTATGCGATAGGCATGGGCGCGAATCAAGTGATTATCCTGATGGGGCCGACTGCCAGCGGCAAATCCGGGCTGGCAATGGACGTGGCGCAACAGCTTGGCGGCACGATTATCAATGCCGATAGCATGCAGGTGTATCGCGACCTTCGTATTATTACCGCCCGTCCCGACGATGCGGCGATGGCAAACGTGCCGCACCGGCTCTACGGTGTGCTGGATGCCGCCGTGCCGTGTCAGGTGGCGATGTGGGTGGAAATGGCCGAGGGGGAGATCCGCGAGGCGTGGAACACTGGCCGCGTGCCGATTCTGGTAGGCGGCACGGGCATGTATATCAAGGCGCTGATGTATGGGATTGCCGATATTCCGCCGGTGGATGTGTCGATCCGCGCGATGGTGCGTCACAAGCTGGAAGATGAAGGGAATGAAGCGTTTCATGACTATCTGACGGAAATTGACCCGGTGATGGGGCGTCGGCTGAAACCAGGCGATACGCAGCGCATGTTGCGCGCCGCCGAAGTGGTGGAGCAAACGGGCATTTCCCTGTCCGAGTGGCAAAAAAAGCCGATGACAGTGCCATTGCCGAAGGCAGAGTTTACGTCGTATGCGGTCGATCTTGCGCGTGAGGGAGTGTATGCGCGGATCGATGCGCGGTTCGCCGAAATGGTGGAAGCGGGCGCCATTGAGGAAGTGGCTGAACTGAAGGCTCGCGGCTTGCCCGCGCATCTGCCGGTGATGCGGGCGCACGGGGTGCCGGAATTGATGGCCTATCTGGATGGCGAGATGTCGCTGGACGAGGCCGTTTCGCAGGCACAAACCAACACGCGGCGCTATGCCAAACGGCAATGGACGTGGCTCAGGCACCAGATGCCGGGAATTTCATGGATTCATTCGGCAGAGGAATTACTTGACCGGATGCTGCAAAATAGCTAATTTCTGCGGTTCCCGTAAGCAAAGGAGATAGGGAATGGCTAGGGCGGCAAAAGCAACTGAGACGACCTCTGAAACGCAGGACAGCGAAATGATGACCGGTGCGGAGATTATTCTGCGCGCGATGGCTGACAATGGCGTGGATACCGTGTTCGGGTATCC
>JAUIJX010000050.1 GCA_030430795.1 Alphaproteobacteria bacterium
ACCGCCATTCCGCGTGATCGAGTTCGACATCATGTATGGCGAAGGCATTTCGAAGATGGGCGAGCTGATCGATCTGGGTGTGAAAGCCGGACTGATCGAGAAAGCCGGCTCCTGGTTCTCCTACGGCAGCCAGCGCATCGGGCAGGGTAAGGAAAACACCCGCCAGTTTCTGAAAGACAACCCATCCGTCGCTCAGGAAATCGAGAATACGCTGCGCGCACAAGCCGGGATGGTGAACAAAGCTCTGGAAGATGCCAGCGTTGCGGAAGAGGAAGCGGAAGTCGCATAAGTTGCGATTGCGCGGGCTGCACTTTTCCCGTATGACAGCGTCATGACCTCGACAAAAGACGTACGCCAGACGTTTCTGGACTTTTTTGCCAGACATGACCATACCGTCATGCCATCGTCTCCGCTTGTGCCGCATAACGACCCGACATTGATGTTCGCCAATGCCGGGATGAACCAGTTCAAAAACATTTTTACCGGCACAGAAACCCGACCGGAGCCGCCACGCGCCACCACAGCACAGAAGGTTGTACGCGCCGGGGGAAAGCATAACGATCTGGATAATGTCGGCTATACGGCGCGTCACCATACCTTCTTCGAAATGCTGGGGAATTTCTCGTTCGGGGATTACTTTAAAGAAGGTGCCATCCCTTATGCCTGGGAACTGCTGACCAAGGATTTCGGCCTGCCGAAGGAAAAGCTCTACATCACCGTCTATCATACCGATGACGAAGCGTTCGACCTATGGAAGAAAGTCACCGGCTTTGAGGATGCCCGTATCCTGCGCATTCCGACCAAGGATAATTTCTGGGAAATGGGCCCAACCGGTCCGTGTGGCCCCTGCTCCGAGATATTCTACGATCACGGCGAAAAGGCAGCAGAAGGATCATGGGCACTGGATAGTGACAATAACGATCTGTTCGGTGATCGGTTTATTGAAATCTGGAACCTCGTCTTCATGCAGTATGAACAGGTGGATGAGGATACGCGCATTGACCTGCCAAAACCGAGCATCGATACCGGCATGGGGCTGGAGCGTATGGCGGCCGTGTTGCAGGGTGTGCATAATAATTACGACATCGACCTGTTTAAGCGCCTGATCGCTGCAACCAAGGAACTCTCCCATACTGACAGTAGTGAGCATGAGGCATCCTACCGTGTGATCGCCGATCATTTGCGCTCGATGTGCTTCCTGATTGCCGATGGCGTGTTGCCATCCAATGAAGGGCGCGGGTATGTGCTGCGCCGGATCATGCGGCGTGCGATGCGCCATGCGCATATTCTTGGCGCAAAAGACCCGCTGATGTATAAGCTGGTGCCTGCACTGATGAGTGAGATGGCAACCGCCTATCCGGAACTCAGCCGTGCCGATGCGCTTATTACTGAGACCCTGAAGTCAGAGGAAGAACGCTTCCGCGAAACACTGGGGCGCGGTCTGAAGCTGCTGGAAGAAGAACGCAGCCGCATTGGCGCGGATAACAAACTGGCCGGAGATGCCGCCTTCAAGCTGTATGATACGTATGGATTCCCGCTCGATTTGACGCAGGATATTTTGCGTGCGCATGGCCAGACTGTTGATACTGCCGGTTTCGATGCCTGCATGGAAGAGCAGAAAGCCCGCGCGCGTGCCAGCTGGAAAGGCTCCGGCGACAGTTCAGTGACGCAGCTCTGGTTTGACCTGCGGGAAGAGCATGGCGCGACCGAGTTCGTTGGTTATACCCATGATGAAGCCGCCGGATTTGTGGTGGCGATAGTGAAAGACGGAGAGATCATAGACAAAGCCGAAGCCGGCGATACTGTCAGCATTCTGTTTAACCAGACACCATGTTATGGTGAATCCGGTGGACAAGTGGGTGACACCGGCACGTTGCTGGTCGATGGTGCCGTTGCCGGAGAGATTACCGACACGACAAAGCCCCTGCCCGACCTGCATGTGCATCACGTGACGTTGAAACAAGCCATCGCCAAAGGCGATTCCTTCACCCTGCGTATCGACACCGAGCGCCGCGCACGCATCCGCGCCAATCACTCGGCAACGCATCTATTGCATGCTGCCCTGCGCCGCCAATTGGGCGATCATGTGACACAAAAAGGCTCACTGGTTGACAACGAGAAATTGCGTTTCGATATCAGCCATCCGAAGGCATTGACGGATGAGGAAATGGCAGCGATTGAGCAGGAAGTGAATCAGATCATCTGGCAGAACAGCGATGTGCAGACCAAGCTGATGACGCCGGAGGATGCGATTGCCGCCGGAGCGCTGGCGTTGTTCGGCGAAAAATACGGCGATGAAGTTCGGGTGTTGACTATGGGTGTCGACACAAAAACAAAACGTGCATACTCCGTAGAGTTATGCGGCGGCACACATGTTGCGCGTACCGGAGATATCGGGTTGCTCAAAATTACCGGTGAAGGAGCGATTGCCGCAGGTATCCGTCGAGTGGAAGCGGTAACGCGGGATGGTGCGTTTGCCTTCCTCGCGGCGCAGGATCAGGTAGTAAAATCGCTTGCGGGTGAGCTGAAAGTTGCTGCTGCAGAAGTCAGCGAGCGCGTCGTTAGCATGCAACAGGAACGCAAGCAGCTACAGAAAGAACTCTCTGAGGCCAAGAAGCAACTGGCTATGGGCGGCAGTGGCGGCAGCAGTGATGCCGAGAGCGAAACCATTGGTTCCACGGCGTTCATCGGCAAGCATTTTGCCGATATGCCACCGAAAGAATTACGCCCAATTGCTCAGTCCTTCATGGAAAAGATTGGTGACGGCGTGGTGGTCATTACATCAGGGTTTGAAGGCAAAGCTTCGCTGGTGGTCGCTGTCAGCCCTTCACTTTCCAGTAAAATCAATGCTGCCGAACTGGTGAAATCCGCAGTGCCGACCCTTGGCGGTCAAGGTGGTGGTGGCAAACCGGAAATGGCGCAAGGCGGCGGACCGGATGGCGACAAAGGCGAAGACGCCATTCAGCATATCCGTCAGGTGCTGGCTGATCAGGCCGCCTGAGACTCTACATAAACGCGAATAATTTAAACTGCCATTCCGGCAATGGATGCATCTGGCGATAGATGTATTGGAATGCCATGAAGTGCAGGGCGTAGATATAGAGTGAGTTACGCCCGATAAAATTGATGGGGGCGGCCAGCATGCGCCAGTTCGAGGCATCTATGAAAACAGTACGATGCACCGCCAGATATAAACAGACTGCCGCAGTGCCAATAGTCATGACGACAATTGCCGGGGTATCGAAGTTAAAGTAGACCTGCTGCACCACCACGAATGCCAGCCACGCAATCGCCAACCCGGTTTTGGCAGCCATACTGCCCGCATAGTGCTTACATAAATACCCTGCCAACGAGAACATCAGTGCCAGCGAACCATAGGCAAACAGGTGGGTGGTAATCGGCAGCCAGATCAGCAACATTGCCATATGGAAGATAACGTTGTGACCGTTATATTCCGTACGCGCCAGGTAATTGACATAGATACGGCAGATGGCGACTGCCAGCAGCGCATTCACCGGCATCACCGTCTCACTAAGCGTGATGGAGGCCACCACCATCAGCGCACCCCAGAACAGGATTTCCGTTCCCATGCGACCCGGCCTTGCATAACCGGGCAGGAAGAACCAGATCGGCACGCAGATGCGCCCAATAGCACGCCACATTTCCTGATCGGGACAGAAATACAGCCCGATATGATCGCAAATCATTAAGAGAACGGCGACGCATTTTAAAAAATCATGTGTGCTAGGGTTCGGCCCATATTTCGTGTAATGGAACCAGAACCCTTTGAAGATCATTGCGCGTCTTTCGGTTTATACAGCCAGAATTGATACATTCCGCGGAAAGTGGCTGGAAGCTCCTGCTCGAGCTGATGCCAGTTATCGAGGTTCGTGCGCGTCGGATCATCCGGGAACCGTTCGCTATAGCGCTGATTGCTTACTTTGTCCGTCACCTCGAAACCAATAAATTTAAGGCCAAGATCTGCGATAATCTGCTTGATTTGCGGGATAGTGAAGCGATGCTCCTGACGGTGGAACAGTAAGTCTCGACATTCCGACATGGAATAGAAGTCCCGTAAGCCGCAGAAAGCATAATCCCGCGTCGGTTTCTCGCTCATCAGTATTTCTTGTCGGAATTCGCGGATGGTTTCCGGGGATTCCTCCAGCTTACGTTCGGCAATCATTTCACGCGCGCGCACGATCGATTCACGAGCAATTTCACTATAGAGGCCGATCTTCATGATACCACCCGGCTTGAGCCTGTCCGTGATGATGCGCCAGCCAGCCAGCGGGTCCTTCATATGGTGCAGCACCCCGACGGACTCCACGATGTCGTAATCGCTGTCCAGTTGTCCAAGCTTTAAAATATCCGCCTGTTTAAAATCAACGTTTTTAACACCCAGCCGCAATGTCTTATAGATGGAATAACTCAGGCTGCTGATACTGAGATCAACCGCCAGCACATTCACATTAGTGAAACGGCAGGCCACCATCAGCGCATGGTGCCCGGTACCGCAGCCCGCAATCAGTGCTTTTGGACGTGGCGCGATATCCAGCCCGCTGAAATCGTAATTCGGGAACAGATTATACATCACCATTTGCGGCGGCATCACCGGTACGCTGATCCCAGCACGCCAGCGCGGGTATGGATTTTCTTCGTATTGCTCGCGCACTGCTTGCGAGATTTCGTCATCAATCTCGGTAAGCGCTTTGACCTGCGGCTTGATGTTCTCCAACATCAGCAATTCATCGATCGCCAGATCAGCGAGCCAGGTACTCAGCTCTTCCTTCCGCTCTCTGAGCGCAGCGCTGACCCCCGGAGCATACGGCTCTTTGAATATCTGTTCGTAGCACATCAACATGCGGGTTTCCCACAAATCCGAACCTTCTGCAGCTACCACTTTCTCACGTAACGCAGCGACTTTTTCCTTTTCGTCCGCTTCGATATAATACACAAATTCATTGGTATTACAGCTGCACGCCAAGGCTGTCAGCACGTTGTCATAGTGCGATTTCAATTCTTCACCTGCCTTGCCCTCCAGCGTCTCCTCAAGCAGTGCTTTACGCAGATAGGTAAACAGGAATTCGTGCTTGTAGGCTGAAATGGGCGCATAGGCCAGCAAGGCTATCAGCAACGGTGTATTTAACTGTTCGACCGTTGCTTTCAGGTGAAGCACCGTACGAAACGTATCTTTATATTCCCTGATATTGAACACCAACAACGCCAACTCAGGGTATGCGATGTTCAGTGCCGGCACCGCACACTGGTTCACGTACATCGGCGCCACTTCGCCGGAGGTGATCACCTTGGTGACATTCTCAATAAACTGCGGATCCACGTCTTCTCTGCGGGCATGTGGAATGCTTTTCATGATCCGATACCATGCCGGATCATGTGGCCCCAGCATATGCACCAGCTTTTTCAGCATCAGAAAGGCATCGCGTGGACGTTCTTTGTCGACATATATTTCCGAGAGTTTATGCGCCGCGTTATGATGTTCCGGGTCGTGATTCAGCACGCTTTCATAGAATTCCTGTGCCTGATCCGGATATCCCTGCTCCTGCATCAAATTACCAAGGTTATAGAGCGCCCTGACATAGCTTGGATCAACATCCAGCGCTTTTTTGAAGTAGGCAATGGCAGCGTTCAGATCACCTTTGCGCTTTTCGATAATCCCAAGATAATTCAGTGTGTCGAGGTGTTTCGGCAATTGTCGGTGGACGTGCAGGCACAAGTCTTCGGCTTCAGCAAGTTCCCCTTTATCTAAATGGGTAAGCGCCAGTTTTAATGCCTCTTCAGCCGTCTGTGGGGATTGTTGCTTCGTCGCTTTTTTCTGCTGCCTGCGCTGCGCCCGGTTCATACCTACCTCGTAATCGCTGTTTCGCCAAGGTTATCAGCGGCATCAGGGATAGACAAGAAAGATATTCAGAAGCGACGTGGCTAGCTATCCTGCATGGTCAGGCGTGTGACTTCATACATGACAGACAGCCAGTCACCGGCTTCGCGGACGTCATTTCGATCCATGGCGCCTTGCATGCGGCGCTCAGCCACATTCACGGCATCGGCTCCGTACTCTTCCATCAGAGCCCTGACCTGCTGTCTTACCTTTTCTTCCACAGCAACCTGCCGGTTAGCCTTTGATAGCGTTATTGTTGGAAATAAACGAGTGGTACGTCAGCTTACGCGTATGGGTGAACAGCACGAATGACGCAACAAAGAAGGTCAGCAGCGCTGAAAGGAAATAACCATAGCCGTAATACGGGAAGCCTTTATTCATACTCCACAGCGTCAGCAGCGTGTTGGCGACGAAGAAGAAGATTTGAATCCACATCACGATACGGCGGCTATCGAAGTATGACAATACGATCAGTTCAAACAGTACCAGCACATGGAAGAACGCGCCCAGCGTTCCCAGTCGGAACATACCGATTTGCGTGTACACCATGTCGAATAATTCAATGATTTGCGCTGCCAGCAGAATGGCGAGGAAGCAGATCACGCCCTGAATCAGGATGAAGTTACGAGAGCTATAGAGCACACTGTCGATGATCTTTTGCTTGTTCTCACGGATTTTCTTCAGCGGCATATGCCCCAGAATATCTTCGTAGTATTTCTGGTAACGTGAGAAGAAGTTGGTCTCCACAATAAACATGAAGGCTGCCAGTGACGGCACGATGGTCAGGTAGGCCAGAAAGGTCGCACTATCATAATCCGGGTACATGATGATGCCGCTTGGCATTTTCACGCGTTCCGGCGCAAACCACATGATCCATTTATCTATCCAGATCGCCGCGTTATAGAAGATACCGCCGACGGCCAGTTCCCAGTATTGACGGAAGTAGCCCATCATGGCAAACGGACGATCCAGACGGTAGCTGTATTCCGCGAAAATCTTAGAGACCAGCGCGAATACGGTCAGCCCCAGACCGAAGCTGAAACCATTCAGCATACCGGCCTCACCAAACGGCTCTTTCAGGAATTGCGCGGACAGCGCAGCGATAATCATCCCAATGGCAAATGACCATGACACCGCATTATAATCTTTCAGTGCGGTCATAAAGACACCAAGCGCCCAGACCGAGGTAATCATAAAGACGTTGATGATGGCGCTGATGCGGACATCCAGCGGCAGATCAACATAATAGAGGTAGAACCAGCCTACAAACGGCAGTTGCACCAGATACAGCAGCACCAGACTTCCCAGCATCACGCTTGGGGTGTTGGTCACGTCATGTTTATGGATTTCATCCGCCAGATAGCGCGTCACGATCATGAAGACCGGTGCGGACAGCACCAGTGAGAAAGCAAAGTTATAAATGACGATGGAGCGGAAATTATCCGAGCCAAAGTCGGCGTTCAGGTCGGTCGGGTCACCGCTATAGCCGAAAATCTGCGTGATACCGATCAGCGCCAGCACGGTAAACAGCCACGGGCCCGTGGATGCCATAGTGGCATGCGTATAGGCACGGAAGACGCCCAGCAGGTCATCCTTGTTCGCTAATTTCTGTAATACAAACCCAATACCAGCCATCGTTTCCTCTATCCTTAGACGTATTTCTCATAGAGACGTTTGTACGACTCCATTTGCTGCTCTTTGGTATAGTAGGTATTCACCCGCTTACGGATATTTTCCGAGCAGCTATTATAGTGATTCTCATCGGTCAGCAGACGAAAGATAGCGCTTGCCACGGCTGTCGGGTTGGACAGTGACACCACTTCTCCCCCGGCACCAATGGCAGGATTCTCGTCTTCATGCCCCATAATCAGTTCGTGACAGGCACCGACATTGGTCGCCACCGTCGGGATGCCGCAGGCACCGGCTTCCAGAATCACCAGCGGTTGCGCCTCACTGATACTGGTCATCACCATGACATCAATTTCCGGCAGGTAATCGTCAATGCGAACCTGACCAGTGAATTCGATTGTGTTTTCCAGCGACAGGTGCGTCACCATGTCAGTACATTCCTGATAATAGGCCTCGTCTTCTTCCTGCGGCCCCATGATATAGGCTTTCAGGTCCGGCATATGCTCGCGCAGAATAGAACAGCAACGGATAAAGCTCTTAATGTCCTTAATCGGTACCACACGGCCAATCAGTGCGATGGTCGGACGATCATGTGCCGCGCGGGTGATTTTGCTGAAGCGCTCCACATCCACCCCGTTCGGGATAACTTTCATTTTGGACTTATCCGCACCGTCAGCCACCTGTGCCATCTGGTTACCACCGAACAGTGTGATGATTTCATCTGCTGCTTCATAAGTCAGACGGGAGTAGTTAGTAAAGGTTTCCATCCACAGGTCGCGCAGACTGCGGTTAGTGTCGTCAATCGTCAGCGAACGGGAGAAATTCTCTTCCAGCCATTCCGCGGACGCAACCTCAATACGGCGCTCGTTGGTGTAAATCCCATGCTCAGTAATCATTACCGGCTTGTCGGTTTCCAGCTTCGCACGTGCCGCCAATGCCCCTGCATAACCGGTGCTGAGCGCGTGGTACACGCTTGCTTCCGGCAGTTTTGCCAGCAGGATAGAATACAGGCTGCCCATGATGGCGCGCCAGGACCAGAAATAATCCAGGAAGGAGTTTTCCGGGAAGGATTGCTCATACATATCGGTCAGCAGTTGCCATGCCTGTTCGCAATCCAGCAGTTCGTGATCACCCGGCTTCACCGGATAATGGCTCAGCACGCGCATGATATGGTCGAGATCAGCCAGTTTAGCATACCCGACGGTCAGGTTGTTCATCGCGCCTTCCAGCACATCCAGTGACCGTGCATAGCGTCCCGGACGGAACGGCAGCTTCTGCAGGCGTAGGTTGGTATGTCCCACCACGTTGGACGGCAGGTCATATTTCATTTCCACTTCACCTTCGCGCGGCAGAATGGAGACGATATGGAATGTCAGGTGTGACTGCTTGCTGATCAGCTCATGCGTCCAGCTCGATACACCACCGGATACGTAAGGGTACGTCCCTTCCAGAATCAGACACACATCCGCTTGCTTACTCACGAGGTTTTCTCCGTCATTTCAGGCGCGGATTGGCCGGCCCATAATTTCACACTTTCCGCCAGTTGCGGCATTTCTTCGTAATACGGCTCCAGACGTGACCGGAACATTCCTGCCATTTTACGCAGATCGTTATAACGCTCCGCTGCATAGAGGGATTCGAGATACCAGATCATCATCGAGTCAGAACTAAAGCCCTGATCCACAGAGTCTTTGAACCAGTCGGCTGCTTCCATAAACATCTTGTTGCGCAGCATCACACGGCCCAGACGAATGCGCACGTTCACATCATTCGGCTTCATGTCGAGATATTCACGATAATGCTCGATAGCGCGCTGACGGTTCAGTTTCTCACGCTCTTCATCCAGCACGCCGGTGAACGCATAATCATCGTAATGCTCAGCCAGTGCCAGACGGATATTGGCATCTTTCGGGAAACGATTGACCAGTCCTTTGATTTTCATCAGCTCATCATGAAACTGGTTTTCAATGCGCGTCACTGCCGTTGCCGCCTGTACGCGAATGGTATTACTCTTGTCATGCAGCGCACGCTGGAAACCCGGTGCAAAACGCGGGTCAAAATATTCAGTCATGCGGCTCAACGCACGGCGCTTTTGAGCCTCAGAGCCAATGCTCATGATATCCAGAAACGGAATCACGCTGTAACTCAGCGGGTTACGATCACGGCCATATTCAATATCTTCATACAGTTCTTCCGGGCGCGTTTGTTCGGCACGCGGGAAAATGCTGGCAAACCATTCAGAGAAGGTTTGCGCGCCACGCATGAAGAAAATATAGAGCACGATTGAAATCACTGTACCACCGGCACCGAACACACCGAGGCCAGCCGTCGTGACACCCAGCAGCAGCATAAAGCGCGCATCACGCTCCAGCTTGTGCAGAATGGCTGCAAAGATCAGCACTCCGCCGGAGAGAATCACATGGATCAGGAATGCCACAACCAGTGGGTATTCCAGCCAGAACAGGAGGTAGGTGTTGAAGGCGTGCAGGAAGGTCGCGATCAGCGCCACAAAGAGGGTCAGCGTCGCACCGATTACACCGGCCTTTCTTACCTCATGAACATCCGGTTCCTTGAGGTATTCTTCTACCGTTGGGTTATGGAATATCGATTTACTGCTCATGGATGCTATGTACCGTAAATGCAAAGTTTGCGTTGCTCACTGTCTTGCCCTTGGCAAGCCCTTTCTCGATCTTACCCTGTACGATCTTCGCACCGGCCTTATTGGTCGCAGGCATGACGATCGAGTATTCACCGCTGGTTTCCTGATAGTCGAACGCCAGATCAACGGAACGCAGGACACTGTCCACCGTAGACGCCAGTTCTTTGGCGACTTTCAGGCGCACCGCCGGATCCATCTTGTCGGCATCGATCAGTTTGACCACCAGCATGGTGACATCAAAGTTCAGACGCTTCGCCAGACCGGAGATATAGTCGGTGTAGCGCTTGAAGTAGCCCGGGGTCATCAGATTGTGATCCGC
>JAUIJX010000051.1 GCA_030430795.1 Alphaproteobacteria bacterium
CTGGTGGGTGAAAATGATCGCCTGACCGGCGTCATCACCGACCGTGACATTGCCGTGCCCGCTGTGGCCGAAGGTCGCGACCCATCCGCTACGCCGGTAAGTGAAGCCATGTCCAACCGTGTGCTGTATTGCTTTGAAGATCAGGATGCCGAATGGGCAGCCAACAACATGCAGGAAAATGACATCCTGCGCCTGATCGTACTGGATCGCAACAAGCGCCTGACAGGCATCGTCTCACACGGTGATATTGCACAGGCGGCGAAAGAACAGAACCTCGTGCAGGAAGTGGCGCAACTGGCCGCATGCCATGCACGCCCGCAACGTAAAGCAGCCTAAATATATAACGAGTGAAGCATAACAATCGGGGCTGTCGGATTTCCGGCAGCCCTTTTTTTACTGTGTTATCTATCGCTCCTGCACTGCACTACTGTTTCGCGCAACCCGCTGCGCCAGCGCTAGCGCGGCGAGTGAACCTAACATGCTTCGCATGACTAAAGAGCTCGGCCTTCTGACCTCGCGTCATGCCCCATGCAAAGTGAGATGATAAATAGAGCGAAAATGCAAGCCTTCCGAGAACCGGAAGTTCCAGTGTACGAATAGGTACATGAAAGCCGGAAGCGCAGGAAGGCTGCATTTGCAGCCCATTTAGCGCTCACACCAACTACTTCTCTGGGCGAAAATGCGTGCGCATGGATGGCCGTCCGAATAGCGGTCGCTGCCCCATCGTTTTGGCATACGCCCATACCAGCCCGGCCATCACGATGATCGCCATGCCGAATACCCAGATGGTCGCGGCAATCGTCTGATCGCCGTAAATACCGATCACACTGGCCGCCACGAAAATAGCAATCGCAATAAAGAAGCCGAGCACCTGCCCGACAATCGTCCCGGTCGCATGCACCTTCAGCGCCTTTTCTTCCCAGGCATGGCGATGCTTTTGCTCACGCTCGAACATATCGAGAATCAGCTTGGCGGAACCTTCCACGATATAATCATACGCTTCCAAAATTTCCGGATTCGGCAGCATATCGATGCTTTTTTTCGGTGCGTTGTTTTTCTTGGGCGCTGCTTTCCCCTGCCCACCGGATCGATTGTTAGGTGGCGTCATGATGGCTCATTTCCTCTGCTGCGCGTTCGACATCTTTTCCGATCTTCAGCCAGTCCCCGCGAAGCGCCTCCGCCGAGTTACGATACGGGTAGCGATACAGCGGCGATACTGTCACCGTAAACGCGGATGACATTCCAAGCATCAGATGGCTGACAAATTTAATCATGTCGGAAGTTTACTGCAGATCAGTGGAGTTACCAACTATTTTTACCACTCACTGCGTGTGGCGGCTGTCTCCAGCAGGCGATCGAATCCCGGCACATGTGGCTCCCCGCGGAAGTTTACGGCATTGGCAAACCGATTGGCACAGGTCGAGAAACGCTTGTCGCACCCCTCCGTGATCGTATAGGCATCGCCCACCTCCACCGCATAGGATGTTGGCAGCACCAGCGTGATCGTCCCCGGTGTATATTCTTTCACTTCCACGCTTAGCCCGGCATTGGCGCCGCTGGTAAATGTCAGCACGCCACTGGAGAATGTCCCGGCATCTTCCGTCCGCGCAGTATCCAGCAACACCGTGCGCGATGTCACTGCCGTAATCGTTCCGCTCTGCGTCAGCAGTGCCACATTGATCCCGCAACGCGCATCACCGAACACCGCACGGCAGGACGGGCTATAGACCTCTCCCACCCGCTGCGATAGTGGCTGCGTCAGCCCGCGCACCTCGGCAATGAACTGCCCGTCTTCGCACGTCACCTCGCCCAGCCAGCCTTGCCGAAGCAGCAACACACCGTCACCGACAAATGCATGATTCACCTGAAACACGGTGATCTCGGCGTAGTCATATAACCCGGCCAGCAAATCCTCCGTAGTGATCGCACCCGCATCCAGCAACCCTTCGATATCGAGGTTATCGACATTCAGCGCCGCCGAACTGCTGATCGCCGTCGGGGTAAATCCCGTTGCCGCTTCATAAGTCACGCTCTCCACCACTAAGTCACTGTCATGGTCGGTAAATCCCATCACCGTGCCGTCGCGCCGTGTTACCCTCCAGCATGTCGCCAGCGTGGTGACGTCTTGCTCCAGATGCGCCTGCAATGCATTGCTAATTACTTTCATCAATCGCCCCTATAACCGTAGCTCAACCAATGGAATATCAGACCAAGAATAGACGCTATGCGCATCCAGACTCGCATTAAGCCGATCCGTGTCGAACCGCACCGGCACATCGAATTCAAAATCGGCGGACACCACCACACCGCTACCCGGCGCAGCGCTGAACGTCACCAGCCCGCTCGTGTCATCGACACTCACACCGCTCTCCTGCAATACCGAATTGAGATAGAGAGAGACCGACCCGCTCACCGGCTTATGAATGGTTCGCACTTCTTCCACACCACCGCTGCCATAACGCTTTACCAGTTGAAACTGCGCGGTGCTGCCGTCACCGCTGCCGAGCACCTGCCCCACGCCGCGATAATCACCCCAGTCCTTGAAACGAAAACCATACGCCCGTCCCTTACGCGCACGAAAAAACGCAATCAGCGCATCGAGCTGCGCCTGCGTCTTCACCCCATGCGCCACGTCATAGCGCGCCCGCGCCTGCGCCCAGTTGATGTTGCGCTTTTCATATCCGCTTTCCGTCGCCACAACATCGGTGGCATAAACCGGCCCGCCGGATGATCCGTAAGCAATATCATTTGGAAACTGCACTTCCACAAACGCCATAGCTCTCCCCGTTTCTGATGAATAACGAAACAAGGGTAGAGATGGATTGAAAACTCTGGAAGGGGCGTTCTTTGTTTATCGCTCCTGCGCTGCACTACTGTTTCGCGCAATGAGCCTAACGTGCTGCGCACGACTAAAGGCGGTCTCCTGACCTCGCATGATGTCCCACGCGAAACTCTTCAAGAGACGGAAGCGAGGCAAGCAGGCCGAGCGAGCCTTCAGCCTCGCCCATTGCTAAACGCAGCAGGCGCGTGCAGGGGCATTAAAAAATAAAATGGAGCGAAAATGCAGTCATTAGGAAAGCCTGTCTCTGCTTTTTGTTCCTACGAGGAAGGCGAGGCGACGTGTAGGTTAAAGTCTACACGAGCCAAAGCATGACGATGTAGGGGCGAAAATGAGAGGCAGGCCTACGCGTCTTCAAGGGATTCGATATAACGACTCGGAATATTATACACGTAAGATTCAGGGATGTAGAGATCGACGCCCATATTCGCCGCCAGCGGTTTCAGCGGTTTGAACAGTTTCGTGATTTCATCGCGGCACATACCGAATTCAATCAGCATATAGATCACCGCGCCTTGCGCCAGCATCACATCGTACCAGTGCTCTTTGATCATCCCTCCGGGATCTTTCAGGATAAACTCGGCGAGAAATTCTGCCCGGAGACGATTAGTCGCCAGCGTTCCCTGCAGGCACTCCTGCCCCGGCCCGTAATATTCCAGCAGATTTTTATTACTGCTAAGTGCGTCGATCACTGCCAGATATGCCTCTTGCTCATCTTTGCTGTGCACTTTTCCGTCAGCTGTATAATTCTCGGAAACGTTCCAGGAAATCACGTTGCTGCTGAGACGCATAGGCCCTTTGGCCAGCGCCTTCATGCCTTCGGCACCGATCCGGTTATGGTTTAGATCGATATGCATGATGCTGCGATTCTTCCGCAACCCTTCCGCCAGCGCCACTGCCCCGGCATCGGTAATATAATTCAGAGACAGACTGATAGACAGCAGCGATGCGTTATCGGGCAGCAAATCAGCCAGCGAGCGCACATGGCGGTCACCAAAACGCTGCATCATCGCGTCGAGAGAATATAGGCTGTTACGACGGATCATCGACAGGCTGCGCTGATTGATGGCATCCGCCACCCGATCAGCATCATCGACGCCGACGCACAGAGAGTCCTTACGTTCCAATGCTTTGGGGTGATTGGAAGCAACGTTTCGCATGATAGCTACACCGTAGGTTGTGAATTGCTTATTCTTTAAAGCCTAGCACAAACCATTAACAAAATCGATACAAATATTAACGAAAGGTTAAATAATCACGCTGCACTGCGCAAAAGCTCATTCACGCCAGTCTTCGCCCGCGTCTGCGCATCCACCCGCTTGACGATCACCGCGCAGGCCAGTGATGGCCCCGGCGATCCATCCGCCAGCGGCTTGCCCGGCAGGTTTCCGGGTACAACGACCGAATAGGCGGGCACCCGCCCCATAATAATCTCTCCGGTTGTCCGGTCGATAATCTTGGTCGATGCCCCGATAAAGACCCCCATGGAAATCACCGCGCCCTCTTCCACAATTACACCTTCGGCAATCTCGGAGCGTGCGCCGATAAAGCAATTATCCTCAATAATTACCGGGTTGGCCTGCAGCGGCTCCAGCACACCACCAATCCCCGTCCCACCGGAAATATGGCAATGCTTCCCGACCTGCGCACACGAACCCACTGTCGCCCAGGTATCGATCATCGTACCTTCATCGACATACGCACCCAGATTCACGAATGACGGCATCAGCACCACATCTTTTGCAATATAGGCGCTGCGACGGACAATTGCCCCCGGCACCGCGCGAAATCCTGCCTCAGCGAATGCCGCTTCGTCCCAGCCTTCGAACTTGGACGGCACTTTGTCAAACCAGTTAGCCTCCGCGCCCGGACTGGCTGGTGCGCCGGAAAAACGCTGCATCGGATTCAAACGGAAAGAGAGCAGCACGGCTTTTTTCGCCCATTGATTCACCTGCCACGTACCGTCTGTCTTCTCCGCCACGCGCAGAGAACCGCTATCCAGCGCCGCCAGCGCCGCATCCACAGCGTCACGCACCTCGCCGGTCGTGTTCAGGCTAATCCCGTCACGCGCATCCCATGCCTGTTCAATCACCTGTTGTAAATCGCTCATGCCTATCTCCTGTGTGTTTGCCCGCAACATATCAGGAAAATCCGCGGCTGCAAGCCTTGCGGCGCCTTATCCGAGCGTAATCGTCGTCTCCGGCGTTACCTGTGCGAGTAACTGCAACAAATCCTCTTTGGCCAGCGCCACGCAACCCTCTGTGGGCAGATAGCCTTCTTTCGCCACATGCAGGAAGATTGCACTGCCCTTCCCCGGCTCCGGCGGCGCATCGTTATAGCCGATCACCACCAGCACATCATAGGTCGCATCCTCGCGGAACAATTCCTCATGCGAGCCGTCAAATGGCAGCACCACCAGCTTGTTATAAGCATCGTGATTGGTATCGTCGCACCACCCCATCGCCGGGTTGATCTCATTGAGAATCAATCCTGTCTTCGGCTGTGAAAGCCGGTCTGGCCGGTAAAAACACCCGCGCAGCGAATAGCTCCCACGCGGGGTTTTTTTATCCCCTTCCACCTTCTGATCCTCATCCACGAACCCGCCGGCGCCAATCGCGGCGCGATACGTCACCCCGTTGAAGCTGAGCTGATCCTCTGTGACGGTAATCTCCGACATAGCAACCCTTTGTAAATTTCATATAATCGTCACACACAAATAGCAGTTTTTCGCCTAGATACATAAGAAAAAGAGGGAAAACCTATGGATGACCACACGTTACATGAAGAGTTTATGGCAAAAGTAGCCAGAGAAAAAGCTGAAGGAATTGCAGCCAAAGAAGCACAATATCGGGAATCCGTTGAACGCATCAGGCAAATCACGCTTCCTCGGGAACTGGAAGAATCCACAACCACGGAAGCCAAACGTTTAGCCGAAAAGCCTTTTGATCGTGCCACCCGCCAGGCGCTCGATACAGCCATACTGCTGAAAGACGAGGACGGCTATAGGCTCTTTTTCGATAATAACACTAACCGCAGTTGGGCACTCGAAAGCTTACGCAATAACTTCTCTGACGATATCTCCTGCTCTTTATTATGCAGCAACAGTGGATTCGGTGGATTTGTTAATGGAAAAGGGATTTTTAAGATCGACTTGCCGGATATTCTGGGCAAAGCGATACATCGCGCAGTGGAAGACGGTAAGCTGAAAACAGCACTGCTTATTGACCCAACACCAGATGATTTAACTCCGGCCTTTCAGACATACCTGCAGGCACGCCGGGGCGTTGAGCGTTTCTAATACTGGAAAAATCTATGCTTTATGCAGGCCGGTGGTATCGATCCCGGCATACAGCCGTGCGATCTCTTCCGGTTTCAGCGCTACTTTTTCCGTTGTCACCAACGGCACGCTGACCAAATGCTCAACCACACCCTGCGGCAGCCATCCGGTGCCTTCACTGGTGTGGTAGCTTGTTTCTGCTACATCGTGATTACTTGCCATAACAAAATCCTAGAAACACATCGCCAGCCTGTATTGGCTGATCATCCTTTGAGTATAGCGGATAAGTTTAAAGAAAAGATGAATGGCGAATTCTGGCTCGCCTGTCTCTGCTTTTTGTTCCTGCGAGGAAGGCGAGCCACAAAAACTCGCACGAGATGGAAAATGGAGCGAAAATGCAGACTACCGAGAACCGGAAGTTCCAATGTATAGAGACATACATGAAAGCCGGAAGCGCAGGTAAGTCTGCATTTGCAGCCCATTTAACGCTCGTGCCTATACCTGTTGTTCGGTAGATGGTGCCTGCGCCCGTTCATTCTCAAGCCCACGGGTGAAGGCGCCCTGCCCGACACCGGCCTGCTGGCCTTGCATGAACTCAATACTGTGTGACGGCGCCATGATGCGCGTCGTTGGTGCGGCCATCAATTGCTGCTCAAATGCCTGACGCACGGCACGTTGCGTGCTCTCATCCATCAGCGCTGCCGCCTGCAATTGTCCGGTATTCATCAGATAGGCTTCAAATTCGGCCAGCTTGGATTCCATCGGGTGATCTCTCAGCATGGCGCGCGCTTTTTTCTCGTCCGACAGATCGTCGAACCGGTCACCCATCCGTGTTTCAATCTGACGTGCCAGCCCTTCATCCTGACTGACATGATAAGCGAACATATCCATCGCGCTCACCCCTTCGCCGGACTGCACTTTCGCTTCCAGATCTTTCAGTTTCACATAAGCACTGTGTTCTTCGCCGTCGCCGGTCACTGCCATAAACATCTTATCCGCTGCCGCAGAAGCCGCTACCGAACCAGCCATCCCGGTCGCTAAACTGGCAAATCCTCCTCCGGCAATCGCTCCCACTGCACCGCCAGCAAGTGCCGCAGAAGCACCAACCAGACTGCGCACAGGCGTTTTTGCATGCCTGGCATCAATCGTTTCCAGCGCATTGCGCAGCCCCCGATACTCAGGGTAGCGCCCCGCCACCGCGCGTAAATCCTTTTCTGATACTTGCTCCGCCGGTTTGCCCAACTGCAGACTGACTTTTTCTTTATAAAGTTCGAGCAGGGAATCAATATCCCGATGCGCTTCCATATTGCCGCGCACGGTACTGAACCCGGCACTGAGTACCGCACCGGCAGGCCCTGCGGCTTTTCCTAGCGCCGCGCTACCATTGACTAACAGACCGCCGCCTAAATCACCCGCCGTCAGCGCGACATCTTTAATCGTATCGCCGTCTTTCGCCTGATAATTCAGTCCCACCGGCTTATGCACCGGCACCGCGGCCACGGAACTGGTCATCGCGCGGGCACCACCCGGCGGCACATCACCATAGACTGCAGGAGACACCGTCATGCAACCCCTCCATCCATCTGCGGATTAGAAGACTGGGCACGATCCGCTGCAATCTTCGCTACATGGCTGTCATGGCGTTGCAGTGCAGCCGCTTCCGGCTGAGCACTCAATCCATTCTGCACCCCGTGCGCATGCTGTACATTGGCGATATCCGTAATCCGGTTTGCCGGTTGCTGCAGCGTACCATCATCGTTTGCCGGCCCAATCATCGCAGGGTCTTGCTCATCCAGAGATTCACCCGGCTTATGGCCGTCCGCCATCAGTTTATTCTGCAATTCCAGCGCCCGCTGATTAAAGCGATGCCCTTCAATCTCATGCATCACCGCTTCTGGCGCCAGTTGTTCCTGCGCATACGCTTCCGCCATGCTCTGCACCAGACGGTTCGCCGGGCCACACTCGCGGGCGTCCTTGGAAGCCACACACACAAACCCGACATAATCGCTATGCGTCAGCTTCTCGCCTTTTGCCAGCTTGTCATTCAGCACCTGCTTGGCGGATCCCAGCCCGATTTCTTCCAGCTGATTGCCGTTGACTGCTTTCAGCACATCGACGGCTGTCGTCTGTTCTTTCTCAAACTTCGCGGCACAGGCATGCATCACCGGCTCACTCAGCTCCGGACACGCCGCTTCCAGCAACGTTACATACGCCCCGTGTGAAATTTCCTGTCCGTTCGCTTGCGCTTCAGCCAGTTGTTGTTCTGCTTGCAGCATGCTCGGCCCACTACCGCTCACAGCCTGCGCTGCCATCGGAATCCCGACCATCGCGGCAATCGCGGCACCGCCCATGCGGCCGCTTTTCATCAGCGCGATATTGAATACATCCATCACACCCTGCACCACCACTTGCGGACCATACTGACGAATCAGCTGGTTACGTGCGGTGCGGATCACCGGCGGCACATCGCCTGTCAACAACGCCCAGCCGGAAACCGGTTTGGTGTTGCCCTGAACTTGCGCTGCCAGCTTTTCCAGTGCTTTCAAATCATGGTGAATCCCGTACCCCAGATGTGCGCCCTGCGCCACCATCCCGGCAGTAATCGCACCGTTAAACGCTGCCGTATGTAAATTCGTATTCGCCAGACGGCTCGGAATGCCTTCCAGTGCTTTTTCTGGATTCTGCCAGAACTCGGCACTCGCCATACGCCCCGGCACTTTCTCCAATGGCTTGGCCATCGCCTTAAAGCCTTGATTCAACTCCGCCAGCGCTTCGCCGGCAGTGGATTTCGTACGCCCGATTCCCAGCACGCCATTATTCACATGCGTTTCATGCAACCCAAACAATGCACCCATGCTGCTGCGCGCTTCTTCCAGCAATCCGCTGGCGCCTTCCAGCTCTTGCGCTGTTTTCGCAGTATTGATTTTTTCACTGATGCTGTTCAGTCGTTCGCGCACCACATCCAGATGCTCATTGGCAGTCAGTTGCGCCGCTTCTTTCGCGCCTTCCGCCAGGAACCCGGCAGACGCCTTTTCGGTCAGGCTCTCACCTGCGTTACGTAATGTTGCTTCATGCTTATCCAGCGCAGTTTGTGTCTTGCCCAGTGCTTCCTGCAGTTTCTCATGCATAGCCTGCGCACGACGCGCCTGAAAACGCCCGATCGGCGCATAACCTTTTTCGCCTTTTTGCAGTGCTTCGCCAACAGAAGTCGTCGCATTGCGGAAGGCCAGCCCGGCACGCTCTGCCGCCTGCCCGCTGCGCAATGACTGCCCCAGTCCATTCTCATGACCCAGCGTTGCACCAACCAGATCACCAGCGGTTTCCATCGCCGTCCCAGTCACATCGCCAAGCGTGGTATTTTCCATGAAGGTACGGGGCTTCTTGATAAAATCACCACCGGATTTGAACTTACTACCGGCAGCCTTCAGCCAATTACCGCCAAATGGCGACCAACCCGCCATCTTATGCAGCGCGCCACCAATTCCGGCAATCGCACCGCCGCCCATAAACGTAGCGATATCACCCATGAAGAACATGCTGCCTGCATGGTCGACCTTATCCACCGCCTTCAGTGCCAGCCCTTCATGCTCGCCGCCTTCCTTGCGACGCTGACGGTTCTGCTGGGTCGTGCTCCCCGGCACCACGCCGGAAGCCACCACACCCCGCGCCGTCGGCGTAAAGCCATGCGCTGCAGCAACGTCACCAGCCTGTTGACGCGCGGCATTGACAGACATTTTGCTTGCCTGATTCAGTAATGCTTGTGTGTGTAGTGGTGTTACCATTCAAAAAACCTAGTATTTCCTTACTCTATAGTAACAGAAATGCCCTTGGTTTCTTAGTGTTGTTTTATGAAGTTTCTATGACGATCAGAGGCTTAACGAGACGTTAATAACGCAGTCATATTGCTGTTTGCAGCCAATCCCCCTCTTATATTATTCTGCTTATGATTGAGCGAAAACAGTGAGATGGCGAGCAGCGGAATGATCGTACTGTAATGTACGTGACATGAGCAGCGCAGACATATTGCTGTTTGCAGCCAATCAGCAGCAGAATGACCTAGTACATCACCACGCCACCGGCACCGCGCGGATCACCCACATCAATCTCACCGCCACCCCCGGCATGCATCGGCCCGCGGGAGAGAATCGCCCGGCGTTGGCGCAGCAATTCATCGCGACGCGCGGATTCGGCCACTTTGCCTTCCCCGCGATCGGCAATGCTGGCATCCCAGACACGCGTCGATGGCGCACCGGTTGCCTCGCGTATTTTCTTTGCTTCTTCGGCCACGCCGGATACCCCGACTTCGCGCACATGTTCGTAGTTCATACGGGACTGTTCCGGATCTTCCGG
>JAUIJX010000200.1 GCA_030430795.1 Alphaproteobacteria bacterium
GCGTGGTTCATAGAGAACACTTTAGCAAGCTTGTTCTCATCTGCCTCATGGCAAGCAGGCTTCACGTCAATCGTTGAGGCTAAAGCTGAGAGATCAGGAAAAAAAGATCCAAAACTAGATATTTTAATAAAGGGAGAAAATACGTGTCTTGCGATGGAAGCCAAAATTCATTTTATAGCTGAAGAAGGTCTAGCAAATAGAATAAATGAAAGATTAGCTGAAGCATTGCAAGATGCAAGCAATGTCACTCATTCTGAGGCAAGTCGCTACTTTGGCCTAGTATTCGCTCTTATGGATGATTCTGTACCCGGTGCAGACCTTCGTTCGGTACTTACTGCCACAGTAGAAAAGGTTAAAGAACGCCACCCAACAATTGATGCCGTTGCATGGATACTTCTCGATCAGCCAACAGCCATCTATCGCGGTTGCGTACTCGCCTGTAAAGAGGTCAATCGTTAGAAAATTTACGGATACACCAAATAACGGTTCACAAGAAGGGAATCCACGACGAGTTCAGGCATACCTCTATTTTTTTTCAGCTAAATGAATGCACATTCAACGCATTTTCCGCCACTGCTCAACACTCAAACTGGGCATATCGAAATAATCGCGGGTGCTGGCGTAACCGTGGCCGCCCATCCGGCCGACTGCGTCCAGACCCTGCTGATCGACATAGAAACGCTCAGCGTCCACGATATCTTCACGGATATGCACGGCCAGCACCAGACCTAGAATAATCTCCCGCGAACGGCCCAGTTCCAGTGTCAGATGACGGCGGCATTCCAGCGCGACGGGCGCTTCGGCGATGCGCGGACAACGGACTTTCTCGCCGGGGATGGCATGCAGGCCAGCCATTTCCAGCTCATCGACCTCGGGCGGGAACGGCACGGCGCAGATGTTCATCGCTTCGACGTTGGCAAAATCCACGATATTGACCGTGAACTCTTCCGTCATGCGGATGTTGTGGGCGGTATCCTTGAACGACATATCGTCGTGATTTTCCACCCCCAGCGCCAGAATGGGCGGATCGGCCGACAGACAATTGAAAAAACTGTAGGGCGCGGCATTCACCCGGCCTTCCGGGCTTAGCGTTGTGACCCAGGCAATCGGCCTTGGCACGACTGTACCAATCAGCAGCTTGTAACGTTCACGGGCATTTAACTGGCTGAAATCGAACAGGCGGTGCGGCGTCATCTAGCGGACTCCTCAGTATATCGGTTAAGCACGGTTTTCAGATCGGGACTCGGATCTTCCACCAGTGCCGCCCGTGCCTCAACCGCACCGAGATGGGCATCCATGATCTGCATCGCGGCGGCAACATCATTGTCGCGAATCGCCTGCACAATGCGTCGATGCTCATCAACCGCACAATCGGATGAATGTCGCTGGCTGTAAATCGCCAGAATCAGGGAACAGCGCGAAACCACTTCACTGACGTAACGCGCCAGCACTTTATTGCCGGTCAGATCGGCCATCACAACGTGGAACTCGCCCGCCAGCCGGATAGAGCGCGGCCCGTCCCGGCGCGGCCCGTCGCGGACGCGGTCTTCCTGTGCAATATGCGCGTCCAGCGCATCCAGGCCGCTGACGGAAACCCGCTCGACCAGTTTGCGCACCACCTCGCGTTCCAGACAGCGGCGTGTTTCAAACACATCGCGTGCTTCTTCCAGGGTGGGTTTGGCCACATACGCGCCATGGTGCGGGCGGGTTTCAACCAAACCTTCCATCTGCAATCGATTGAGTGCCTGCCGCACGATGGTCCGGCTGACGCCGAACTGTTCACCGATAGTGTCTTCCGGCAGGCGCATGGCAGGCTGCAGCGCCTGTTCGATAATTGCCCGTCGCAAGGATTGGTACACCGTATCGCTGCGTTTTGGTACGGGATTACCGCTCATAGTCTGACTTCCCAGCTGATTTTTTTAAGTTAATAACTCAAGCTTGCCAAACGGATACGA
>JAUIJX010000052.1 GCA_030430795.1 Alphaproteobacteria bacterium
GCCCGTCCGTCAGATTGACCGCATTCGAAGCGCCCACCATCACCAGCATCACGAACGGCAGATACAGCATACCGATGTTCGGCAGCGCTTCCTTGAAAAACGGTACCGCCAAATGGGTCGCCTGCGATTCCGGCGCCACCTGCATGATCCACCAGCCTGCCATCCCGGCAATGCCGAATTGCCCTATCAGCTTGAGCTTGCCGGACAATCCTTTGCTGTTTCGCTTGGTTACTTTGAGGTAATCGTCCATAAAGCCGATCAACCCGTAACCGAGCGTCACCACCAGCACCACCCACACATAGGGGTTGGTGAGATCGGCCCACAGCAGGGTAGAGATAGTCACCGCGAACAGAATCATGATCCCGCCCATCGTCGGTGTCCCTTTCTTGGTGAGCAGATGGCTTTCCGGCCCATCCTCACGAATCGGCTGCCCGTGGCTTTGCTTTTCCCGCAACCAGCGAATCAGCGCCGGGCCAATCAGGAAACTGATAATCAGGCTGGTCATAATCGCCCCGCCACTACGAAACGTCAGATACTTAAAAAGGTTGAAAAACTGGAATTGTTCCGCAAACGGAAATAATAAATTATAGAGCATCCACGGTCTCCTCTTCTGCCCTCTCTCCTGCATTGGCCAACGCCTTCAGCGCCGCCGCAAGTTGATATACCTGGCTGCCATGCGAGCCTTTCACCAGCACCGTATCGCCGGGTTGCAGCGTATGCAACAGCTCATCCTGCATGGACGACGCATCCTGCGCCCAATGAATGCTAACCTTGTCGCTGACCTGTTCTGCCAGTGGTTTCATCGCATCGCCGACCAGAAACACCTGCTGCGCCCCGGTCGCCAGCATGCCGTCACGCAACCCCAGATGCATCACCGGCGACTGCTCGCCCAGTTCCAGCATTTCGCCCAACACCAGCACCACGCGCCCATCCCCGGCGTCGTGACTGCGCAATTCCTGCAATTTGGCAAAGGCAGCCTGCATAGATACCGGGCTGGCATTGTAACTATCGTCAATCAACAGCATATGGCCGCCCTCGGGCAGTTCGACCTGCATCAGACGTCCGCGCCCTTCCGGTTCACGCAGCATTTCCAGCGATCCTGCCGCCACCGCCAGATCGGCGCCCAGTAAATCAACGATGCCCAATACACCCACAGACAGCAATGCCCAATGACGCCCGATCATGCCGAGACGATACGTCATATGCGTCCCGCCAATCATCGCCTCCACCTCACAACCATAGGCATTGCTGATATAGCCAAGCAGCCGGTAATCTGACCCCTCAGTTGCGCCAAATGTGACCTGCCGCGCCACCTGATACTGCTGAAGTTCCTGCTGAAGCACATCGAAATACGGCGAATCAGCCGGCAGCATCAGCGCGCCGCTCTCCGTCAACCCTTCGCAAATCTCCATCTTGGCGGCGGCGATCCCTTCCACCCCATCAAAAAACTCGGTATGTGCTGCTTCAATCGCGGTAATCAGCGCCACATCCGGCTGCGCCCAGCCTGTCAGCTGCGCAATCTCCCCGGTATGGTTCATACCCATTTCGATCACGGCATAATCCAGTTCCACCGGCATATTGGCCAGCGTTAGCGGCACTCCGATATGATTGTTGTAATTGCCTTGCGTCGCATAACTGCGCCCGCATGCCGACAGGGCGTGGTGCAGCATTTCCTTGGCCGATGTCTTGCCGACACTACCGGTTACCCCGACCACTGCCGCCTGTGTCCGCTTCCGGGCATACGCGCCCATTGCCTGCAAGGCCGATAACGTATCATCCACTACCACTAGCCGCGTGTGGTCAACATCCCCGGAAACCATAGAAACCATGCAGGCGGACGCGCCGGATGCCAACGCCTGCGACACAAATTGATGGCCGTCCACACGCTCACCCGGCAGCGCCACAAACAGATCATCCGCCGCTATCCGGCGGGAATCAATGGTGACCCCATTGATAGACAGGCTATTTTCAGCCTCTCCACCCGTGGCTTCCACCAGCGATTCTGTTTTCCATAACGCCATTACGCCGCCCCTAAACTTTCCATAACCTTTGATCGCACTACATCACTATCATTGTGATACAGAACCTTATCACCCACCAGCTGGGTCGTCTCATGTCCCTTCCCGGCAATCAGCAACACATCGCCGGGCTGCACACGTTCCATCGCGTAATGAATCGCTTCAGTGCGATCACCAATCTCCTTAGCGTCCGGACAGGCAGCAAGTATCTCCTGACGGATAGCTGCCGGGTCTTCACTGCGCGGATTGTCGTCGGTTACAATCGCGTGATCCGCCAGCGAGGCTGCGGCTGCACCCATATTCGGGCGTTTGCCGCGGTCACGGTCACCACCACAACCAAACACCACCCACAAGTCCCGTTCCGTATGCGGTCTGAGCGCTTCCAGTGCTTTGCCAAGCGCCTGCGCCGTATGCGCATAATCGACAAATACCGGCACGGAATCCTGCCACATCGCCGCACGCTCCAGCCGTCCCCGCACACCTTCCAGCTCAGGTAACAGCGGCAGTAACTCCGCTACCGGAATATCATGATCCACCGCCGCACAGGCAGCCAGCACATTAAGCGCCTGAAATCCACCATAGAGCGGTAACTCGCCTTCCCATGCCATTCCCTTGCAGCACAACTCTACCCGCATACCGGAAGCCAGCGGCTCTACGCCAAGCAGCTGAAAATCACACGCCGCGCGCCCAAATCCAGTCGTGGCCAGCCCGCGGGAGCGGCATAACTCTGCCAAGCCAGAGATACGCGCATCATCAGCGGACAACACCGCCCGCGCTCCTTCCGGCAGCAACTCAGAAAAAAGCCGTGCCTTGGCCTCAAAATACGCATCGACGCTGCTGTGATAATCACCGTGATCCTCGCCGAATGTGGTAAACACACCTGCCTGCAGGCGCACCCCGTCCAGCCGGTACTGATCCAGCCCGTGGCTGGAGGCTTCCATCGCCACCGCATGTATGTCCTTTTCAGCCAGCCAGTCCAGCGTCCGATGTAAAATATCCGGCCCCGGCGTGGTATTCTGGATGGCAACCCCACTCTCCGTATCTGCACCATACAGACCAAGTGTTCCGATTGAGGCCGCACGCTGTCCGCTAAGCTCATAGAGTTGGCGAATAAATTCGGCTGTAGAGGTTTTGCCGTCCGTCCCGGTGATCGCCGTAATATGCTCCGGCTGACGCGGATAGACTGCCGCCGCATAATGTGCCGCCGCCTTGCGCGCCTGATCGACCGTTATCCATGTCACGCCCTCTTTAGGCGCTACATTGGCATCCGACTGCACCATCACCGCCGCTGCCCCGTGCGCCAGCGCATCCTCGATAAAAGATGCCCCGTCCCCGGCCGTGCCTGGAATGGCCGCAAACAAAAAACCAGCCTGCACCGTGCGTGAATCAAGGCTCATACCGGATATTACCGGCGCATCGTTGCCGGGAATATAGGATATGGGCGCATAGGCCTGAAGAATCTCAGAAACTGGTCGCATGCACCTTCGCCTTTGCTTTCGCTTTCTCACGCGCACGAATCTGCTCCCACCAGCGATCCACACTATCCGGCGCCATATCGAATACCGGCTGCACCCCAACCATCGGCGCCATCTGGCTGACAATGCGCGATACGGCTGGCGCCGCCACCCAGCCACCAGTCGCAAACCCGTAAGTAGACTTGTTGCCCACCGGCTCATCGATCATCACCAGCACCACATATTCAGGATCTTCGCTCGGAAACACACCAACAAACGAGGCCAGCTTGGCAGACCCTTTATAACTCTTCCCCTTGACCTTCTCAGCCGTCCCGGTCTTACCGCCCACGCGGTAACCCGGCGCCGCACCTTTCTTACCCGTACCGTATTGCACCACGCTGCGCAGCAAACGCCGCACCTTGTGGGACGTCTCCACACTGACGATGCGTTCCGGCTTGCCCGGATGTTCCGCGCCGCCTTCCAACAGACTAAGCTTCATCATGTTACCGTCATTGACCACCCCGGCGATACCGCGCACCAGATGCAGTGGCGACACCGATATCCCATGCCCGTAGGAGATAGTCATCATATTGATTTTACGCCATTCCTTGGGATAGAGTGGCTGCGACACTTCCGGCAGCTCAATACGCAGCGGCTTAAACATGCCCAGCTTCTTCATAAAGGATTTCTGGCGTTTTGCACCAATCTCCATAATCATTTTCACTGTTCCGATATTGGAGGATTCGGCAAAAATCTCCGGTACCGACATCCAGCCGGCTTTCGGGTGATAGTCACTGATGGTGAAATTGGCTATCCGTATCGGGTTGGTGGTGTCATACCCGTCGCGCATACCGACAATGCCATATTCAAATGCCTGCGCCAGCGTGAAGGTCTTGAAGCTGGACCCCATCTCATACACACCAAGCGTCGCCGGGTTGAACAAATGCTTGGGATTGTTTTTCGCCGGATGATTTGGATCGAAATCCGGCAGACTGGCCATCGCCAACACTTCACCGGTCTTCACCGAAACCACCACGCCGGTACCGCCGATTGCCTTGAATTCCTTGACCGTTCTGGCCAACTCGTCATGCACCAGATGCTGAATCCTGAGGTCAAGAGACAGGGAGAGCGGCTCCGAGCGTTCATTCTGGCGCAACCGTTCATCGAAATACTTCTCTACCCCGGCCAGCCCTTTATTATCCACCCCCACAAAGCCCAATGCATGAGAAAACAGATGGTTATGTGGATAGACCCGCGCATATTCCGGCGTGAAGTGAATACCGGGAATCCCCAGATCATTGATCACTTGCTGATCCTTTGGTGTCAGATTCCGTCGTACCCACACGAACGGACGCTTGGATGCCAGTTTCTTTTCCGTCGCCACGATATTGAGATCCGGCAAATGCTTGGCAAGCACACGCGCCACTTCCGCCGGATCGCGAATATCCCGCGCATCGGCATAAACGGACGCTGTCTCCAGACTGGTTGCCAGCACCATCCCGTGACGGTCGACGATATCCACCCGCGGCAGAATAACGTTGGACAACCCTTCCTCACCGCCACTGCTACCTTCCACAATCGCCGCCAGATCTTCCTTACTGCCGTTGATCAGTGTCAGTAGATTAAGCTCTTTCATAGTGCCGCCCGTTTGCTGACGCGCAAACAGCGACTGCCCTTCTCCCGGCAGCGATAATTCCACCACCCGCACGCTAATCGCCAGAAAACTAAGCACAAACACCAGCGCCACGCAGCACAGACGCAGCCGCCCCTGATCCATCACCTGCTTGTGCGTACTCTCGCCGAGAACAACTGTGGAGGACATGACCTGATTCATGGCGTCCCTCCCGATGTCGGCACCACTTCCGCGTCACCTTCCCGCACCGTCGCGCTTTGCAGGTCTTTCATATGCACCGGATCGACCGGCTTGAGCGACAAATACTTATCATTCAATTCTTTAAGGCGCTCCGGATGGGTCAGGTAGGCCCATTCCGCCCGCAGCACATGCAGCGATTTATATTCCGTCTCCAACTCGCCTTCCAGTTCGGACACCTGATCCTTGACGTCGCGCACTTCGTATTTCACCTGATAGAGCGCCAACACTGCCGCCACCAGCACACACAGCCATACTATGGTCATCGGCTTCATACGGCCTCCTCCCGGCGCATCACGGCGCGCAACTTTGAGGAACGGGAGCGCGGGTTGAAGTGGATTTCATCTTCGCCCGGAGTCACTGCTTTTTTCGTCACCGGCGAAAATTCCGGTGTTTTTTGCACCGCCTCCGGAATATGGCGTGATGTACCAGCATCACGACCACATAGCTTGGCAAAAAACTGCTTCACTATCCGGTCTTCCAGCGAGTGAAACACCACCACCACCAGTCGACCACCCGGCGCCAGCAGGGATGCCGCGGCTTTCAGCGCTTTCTCCAGCTCACCCAGCTCGTCATTCACATAGATACGCAATGCCTGAAACGTACGCGTGGCATCGTCAATTCCGCTACTCCGCCCCTTGCCGCGATGCACCCTGACCGACTTGCGCACAATCTCCGCCAGCTCCCAGGTTGTATCGATGCTTTTGCTGCGCCGCGCATAGCAAATCCCGCGGGCAATCTTGCGCGCCGCCTTTTCTTCGCCATAATGGAAAATGATATCGGCCAGCTCCGCTTCCGAGGACTCGTTGACCACCTCATAGGCAGTCAGCCCGGACTGCGCCATCCGCATATCGAGCGGCCCGTCGCTACTGAAGGAAAACCCGCGCTCCGGGCGATCGAGCTGCATCGAAGATACCCCGATATCCAGCACAAACCCGTCCACCTGCGTCACTCCGATCCCTTCCAGCAACGCTTTCGCATCACCGAACCGCCCCTGCAGGAAGGTAAAACGCTCCGGATACGCATCCTGCATTGGCTTGACGTAAGGATAGACATCCGGGTCCTGATCGATCGCGATCAACTCCACATCCTCCTGCGCCTGCAGAATCGCACGGCTATACCCCCCGGCCCCGAAGGTACCGTCTACATATAAGCCCTTGTTTTTAAGAGAGAGTGATTCGATGACTTCCGTCAAAAGCACAGGCCGGTGGGCAGCGTCGCTCCCGTATGGCCCGGCCGCCATCACTCGGCACCTCCCGTCTGACCGCCGGCACGCAGCATATCGCGTTTCGCCAGCGCCAGAGCACGAGACTCAGAAGCATGTTTCTTGTAGCGGGAAGGCTCCCAGATTTCAAACTTATCCCCTTTGCCGACAAAGGTGACTTCCTGCGAAATGCTCACCTCCTTCAGCAGCTCTTCCGGCAGCACAATCCGGCCTTCCTTATCCAGGCCAAGCTCCGTGCTACCGCTGAGAATCGTATCGGCAAACGCATCATGCACGGCGGAAAACGGGTCGAGTGCAGCGATACGTTGATTGAGCTCCTCCACCCGGCTCATCCCGCAGGCTTCGATGCAGTGATTCACGAAAGAATGATAGACCACCACCCCGTTGAACGTCTCGGAAGCGAGCGCCGCACGAAACGAAGGCGGCACCAGCACGCGCCCCTTCTTATCGATCTTTTTATCGTATGTGGACAAAAACATTGCCACGCCTATGTCTCCCGACTCAATCCGCCCGATTAACCATGGAAAAGCAGGATTTTGCGCTGTGACGGCCGCCGTAACGCTCAAAAATCGCTCCCCCGCCCCGTTGGGAAACCCTTGGTCTCCGTTGGGATATTTTGGGTTTTTTTGGGTTATATTGGGAGAATAGAAATATTTTTTGGGACAGTCAAGTTGCGATTACGCTTTTTTGCAGAAAAAACAGCGCGCTAGCAATTCTGTGGTTTTGGTGTTTTTTGGGATGCCCTCACCGATGGACTAGCCACCTACGGACGGGCTTGTTTGGAATGGTAGTAAGATGAAAAGGAAACGCGAACGTAGTGAGCAGGAGCTGACCGGCGACCGGCGATCATTCGCCGTAAGCCTGCGCGGCGCCTGAGCGCATAGATAGATGCGAAGCATCAAAAAGCCAGACGGCCTGTAAGCCGGGTTCTGTCCTCCCAAAGGAGGGGTGACCATTCATCTCGGATTGCGGTCGCCCGCAATCTCTAGCAACCTACCCGAACGGCTGACGTGGAACCCGCCTGCAGTAAACTGCGCACCATTCCTATTTGGTTTTGCTCCGGATGGGGTTTACCCTGCCACCGCTGTTACCAGCGGCGCGGTGCGCTCTTACCGCACCCTTTCACCCTTACCTCCCGAAGGAGGCGGTCTACTCTCTGCGGCACTTTCCCTGGGATCGCTCCCGGCGGGCGTTACCCGCCATCCTGTTCCATGGAGCCCGGACTTTCCTCGATGCAAGCACCGCGGTCACCCGGCCGTCTGGCAGAGCGTATTTATATCATTTTCAATAACATGGCAAGCAGCAACCCACATTCCTCGTCCCACTCGCCGGTGAGTGATGCCGGGCGGAAATGCCGCTGAAAGGCCGTGATGGTCTTGGCTGTCACCGGCTGCGCATAGCCATATGCTGCTAATTTCTCAGGATCAGCGGGGCTCAGCCCGGCCTCCACCACCGGCCACAGCCCCACGCCCTGCGCGGCAAGACCTGCCCAGTCAAACAGCTCGCCCGGGTCTTCCTTGCGCTCCGGCGCAATATCCGAATGGGCGATGACATTGCGCGCCGGGATGTCGTGGCGGGAGAGGATATCGCGGCACAGCGCCGATACCCCTTGCATCTGCGCCTCGGGGAATGGCCGGTAGCCGAATTCATGCCCCGGATTGACAATCTCCACGCCAATCGAGACATCGTTGATATTATCCCTTCCCCGCCAATGGCTTACCCCGGCATGCCAGGCACGGTATTCCTCCTCCACCAGCTGGAAAATCGTCCCGTCCTCATCGACCATGTAATGCGCCGACACTTCGGCCTCATGGCAGCACAGGCGGGTAAGTGCCTCATCGGCGCTGCGCATCCCGGTATAATGCAGCACCAGCATATCGACGGTATCCAGCCCCGGACGGGCATTATAATTGGGAGAAAGGCGGGTTTGAACAGGCAGCATAATGTCACAAATGTTTCACACACTGCCAGTCATATCACAGTTATAGTGACGCGCAAAAAAAAGAATAGGTCACCTCATGGGCTATAATCTGACAGACAACCCGAAAGAAGTAGACCGCTCCGCTTTACTGACCGAGATGATAGGCAGCCTGAAAACGTCTGGCCAGCTAATCAACATGGAGAAGGACGGAAATAGAGCAGTTGGTCTAATGATGGATCGCACTGGCAATGCTGCCGATGATTACGACGTCTATTCATGGGGTATGAACAAGCTTCTGGACATTATCTACGGCGCATCGCCACCTCATGAATGTGTCGTTGCACTTGACCCGACAAACCAGCCTGAGAAAATTGCCTTCTACATTGAAGATGACAGCATCGATCCAGAGGATGTATTAGACCAGGTAAACTTTCAGTATCACCGGTTACGACATGCCAGCGCCTGCATGGAATCGGATATAAGGACACCAACAGACATTACAGGCTCCGGCAGTTACCTGCTTTAAAGCCGCTCCAGCAGCCCGATCCGCGGACGGCGGATAATAATCACCCCCACCCCAAGCATCGTCAGCACCCCGCCGATCAGGAACTGCGTGGTCAGCGCATCGTGGTAGAACCACTGATAACTGAGAATGCCGAACACCGGCACCAGCAAGGAAAACGGTGCCACCTGACTGATCGGATATTGCCCCAGCAGCCAGTACCATAAACCATAGGCAAGCACCGTGGAAAACAACACCGTATAAATCAGCGCCACCCAGTGACGCAGCGTCATCACGGCCACATACTGCACCGGCTCACCGTCACTAAGCAGGGTCAACGCCAGCAACTGGGGCACACAGAACAGGGACAGCCATCCCAGCAGCGGCAGAATTTTCACCTCACCCATGCGCTTCATCATCACATTGGCCGACGCCCAGGCAAAAGCGGCAAGAATGGCCAGCAATAATTCCCAGTCCTGATGCGCCACTTGCGGCGTCCCGGCAATCACGACCACCCCGGCAAACGACACCAGCATGCCGAACGACCGCCAACGCCCCAGCCGATCCTGAAACAAAATGCTGCCGAGCAGACACGAAAACGGCACGCCCAATTGTGTTGTAATAATGGCACTTGGCATATCAATGCCCAGCCACACCGCCTCAAACATCAACGAAAAATGCAGTGTTCCCAATAGGAAAGACAGCAACAATAGCGGCTTCCACCCCACTGTTGGCCGTGGCATAAAAGGCACAATCATCAGCGCCACCAGTGCAAACCGCAAGCATAACAGCAGGAATGGCGGCAGCACCTCCAGCGCGATCTTCGCTGCCACGAAATTGGCTCCCCAACAGGCGGAGACCAGTATGGCAAGCAATATATGCAACGGTGACATCATCGTTCGAAGCCGATCCCTTTCCTGTTCCCTGCCGTTAGTGCTGGCAGGGGGTGCCACATTTTGGTATACTGAAGTTTCCCGATAAAAAGAGGTCTGGGAAAACCCGAAGGTCAAACCCAGACCCAAGTTGCTCGGCAAGCAATCGGTAAGATGATGATACCCTCACCCTGAAAAGCAGGGTATCATCATCTTATTTCTTATCCGCCCCCTGAATTCCCCGTCGCTCCGACAAGGATGTATAGGCAGCGTTAATCGCGGCAGACTTAAGTGTCGTCTGGCGATGCATTTCACGATAATCACTCCCGCGCTCCCAGCGGTCGGGGTGACAAAAGCGCATACGCTCACGATACGCTTTCTGAATATCTTCGGCACTGGCGCCCGCGCGCAGCTTGAGCACTGCGTAGGGGTCGCCACCAATCGGCCCTTCAGCCTTATCGATCAGCCCGGCCACCTGCTTGCGGTCAAACCCGAACGCCTTGCCCATCTGGGACAGCACGTCATATTCCTTCACGCAAAGCGGACCATCAGCCAGCGCTACGCGGG
>JAUIJX010000053.1 GCA_030430795.1 Alphaproteobacteria bacterium
GCTCGGCAACCTCTTTTTTAATCTCCCCGGCGTTTTCGACTTGCTCTGGTTCGATAAGTGAAGTTCCAACTTGCAAACCATCGGCAACCATAAAGGTATTGGCCATCGCGCCCCCGACAATAATTCGGTCAGCTGTTTTGGCAACGTTACGAATGGCATTCATCTTTGTCGAGATTTTTGCGCCTCCGAAAATAGCGACGAATGGGCGTTTGGAGAGATCGACCTCGGTAATGCTGTCATGGATGATGTTGGTGCCGACATTAGCCGCCTGTTGTTCCATCTGTTCCATCAGCCACGGCCCCTGAATCGCTTCCGCGAAACCGGGGTAGTTTTCCACTTCAGTGGTGATGGTCAGCTGGCCACCCGGCTGCATGCCGTGCACCATGACCGGCTCCAGCCCTGCACGGGCGGCGTAAATCGCCGCCGTGCAACCGGCTGATCCCGAACCAATGACTAATACTTTGGTCGATATCGTTTCCGCCATGACTTACAGCGCCTCCGCGTTTTCCGCGAGGTAAGACGCTACGCCTTCCGAGGTCGCCTTCATGCCGGTTTTGCCTTTCTGCCAGCCAGCCGGGCAAACTTCGCCATGCTCTTCGTGGAATTGCAGGGCATCGACCATACGGATGGCTTCATCGACATTACGTCCGAGCGGCAGATCATTGACGAGCTGGTGACGCACGACACCGTTTTTGTCGATCATGAAAGTACCACGGAACGCCACCGCGTCATTGGTCAGCACATCATAGTCACGAGCGATGGATTTGGTCAGGTCAGCTACCAGCGGAAACTGAACATTGCCGATACCGCCCTTTTCCACCGGCGTGTTTTTCCATGCCAGGTGACTGAAATGGGAGTCCACACTGATCCCAATGATTTCCGCGCCGCGGTCTTTGAAATCCTGCACGCGGTTATTAAACGCGATGATTTCCGACGGACACACAAAGGTGAAGTCCAGCGGGTAGAAAAACAAAATCCCGATTTTGCCGTTCAGATAGTTCTTCAGGTTGAATTCTTCATTGATGCTGTTATCCGGCATCACAGCGGCAGCGGTGAAATCCGGTGCCTGCTTGCCTACGAGTACGCTCATATTACACTCCTTCTAAGTTTATGGTCGCTTGAAGCCCTTATAGATATACTCCTCCAGCGCCGGTTTACAAGGACACTGTTTCTATCATTGTTATAGGTTGTGTCTATTGTGATTTCTGCTCCTGCGCTGCACTGCTGTTTCGCGCAATGAGCCTAACGCACTTCGTGCGACTAAAGGGCTCGGTCTCCTGACCTCGCGTCATGTTCCACGCGAGGCAAGCAGGCCGAGCGAGCCTTCAGCCCTGCCCATTGCTAAGCGCAGCAGGCGCGTGCAGGGGCATTAAATAGCTACTGATAACGTTCGCGGATGACGGTGGCGAGGCGACCGGCTTCATTGAGGATATTCACCGGCTGCCAGTCCGGGCGCGGATCTTCCAGTGGCCATGCGAATCCCTGCCCGATCAACAGCTCCACAAAGCGCTTATGCTTGTCCGACATGGCATGGGTCGGGGAATAGACAAAGACCGGCTTGCCGGTGAAGCAGGCCTCAGAACACATGGAAATGGATTCTCCGGTGACGACGATGCGGTCGGCGTGTGCCAGCATACCAAGATACGGGGTTTCCTTATGTTGCTCGTCATAGACGTAGAGATAATGCGACATACCGGCGAGCATATCATGAATGCGCGGAACGATATGTGATGGAGTGCGGCGGCTGGTGGTGACCATCAACGAGCCTTTATCCGCCAATGAACGCGTATGACGCAGCAGGGTGTTTATTTCCTCTTCCCGCCATTTACCGTGCGAGGTGTTACCGCCGATCAGCAGCGCAGTCTTCGGATGTTTGAGGCCGCCGAATGTGCCTGCCCAATAGTCCCTGGCCTGCTTCAGGCGTTCTTCCGTCACCAGATGCGGCGCGCCCAGTGTACGCACAAGGTTGGACGCCCCGGCAACCGTGTCATGACTCGGCAGGGCGATGATGTCGAATTCATTCGGGCGCGTATCCGGCGACATCATGTGTACCAGAAAGGTTTTGGGATTCTTCTTGCGGATATAAAGCGCCGCCGAGGCTGAACGCCTGCCCGCCGCGATGACGATATCCGGCCAGGGCGGTGCCAGCGAATCGCTGGTTTTCTGACATATGCCAAGCAACGATGAGCCAAGCAACAGATTCGGCAACCGGATATAGGGCGTATAGCGAATATGTTTCAACTCATACGGCCAGCCGAGCGAATCCGCTACGCCGATGACCTGACTGACATTCCCGGCACGGTCGTCCGTCAGCGCCCAGACATGTGGCTCAGAAGACATGGGGGTTACGCGTATTTCACTTTCAGGATTTCATAATGACGGGTGCCGCCCGGTGTCTGCACCTCAATGCTGTCACCCTCCGACTTGCCCACCAGCGCACGCGAAATCGGCGCGGTAATCGAGAGCCGGTTCTGCTTGATGTCGGCCTCGTATTCCCCGACGATCTGATAAGTGATTTCCTCTTCGCTGTCTTCGTCCACCAGCTCAACGGTGGCGCCGAATTTAATGGTATCGCCGGAGAGTTCCGACGGGTCGATGACTTCAGCATGCGCCACGCGCGCTTCCAGTTCCTGAATGCGGCCTTCGCAAAAACTCTGGCGTTCCCGCGCGGCGTGGTATTCGGCATTCTCTTTGAGATCGCCATGTTCACGCGCTTCGGCAATCGCCTTGACGATGGACGGACGCTCTTCGCTTTTCAGGCGCTTGAGCTCCTTCTCCATGGCGACGAACCCGTCTTTGGTTACCGGTATCTTATCCATATGCCTTCACTATTAATCACAGCTAGCCCGCCGACGAATCGTCGCCGTGCTGCGTTTTTTTCTGTTTGCTAGAAGTAGGATTGTAGCGGCCTTACATCCAATCCGCTACTGTTTTTTATCGCGTCCATCGCTTTGACCAGCGCTCGTGAGCCCTCAATGGTGGTGCAGTAGGTAATGCGGTTTTGCAGCGACGTGCGGCGAATGCCGAAGCTGTCTTTGATCGATTGTTCACCCTCGGTGGTGTTGAGCACGAGGTCAACCTTGTTATCCTTGAGCAGGTCAACGATGTGCGGGCGACCCTGCTGCACTTTGTTGATGTGCCCGGCGTCGATGCCATTTTTCTGCAGGTAGGCCTGCGTGCCGCCGGTGGCGATAATGCGGAAACCGAGGCGCACGAGATCCTGCACGACCGGGAGGATGTGCGTTTTGTCGGAATCCTTGACCGAGACGAAGACAACGCCCTGCAGCGGAATGCGGCTGCCAGAGGCCAGATGCGCCTTGGCGTAAGCATGTGCGAAGTCGTAATCGATACCCATGACCTCGCCGGTGGATTTCATTTCCGGGCCGAGGATGACGTCAACGCCCGGGAAGCGCTCGAACGGGAAGACGGCTTCTTTGACCGCGATGTGCTTGCTCTTGTAGCCGGAATCGGCCGGGGAGACCGGCAGGTCGAAATCTTCCAGCATCTCACCCGCCATCAGGCGTGAGGCAACCTTGGCGATCGGGAAACCGATAGCCTTGGCGACAAACGGCACAGTACGGCTGGCGCGCGGGTTGACTTCCAGAATGTATACCTCGCCATCCTTGACGGCGAACTGGATATTCATCAGCCCGATGACGTTCAGCCCCTTGGCGAGCTTGATGGTTTGCTCACGGATAGTCGCGATCAACTCCTGCCCCAACGAGAATGGCGGCAGAGAGCAGGCGGAGTCACCGGAGTGGATACCCGCTTCTTCGATATGTTCCATGATGCCGGCGATATAGACCTGTTTGCCGTCACTGAGCGCGTCGACATCGACCTCAATGGCGCCCTTGAGGAAGGTGTCGATCAGGATGGCGCTGTCACCGAATAGTTTGAAGACTTCGTGGAGATATTCCTTCAGCGATTCGGAAGTGTGGATGATGGCCATCGCGCGGCCACCCAGCACATAGGATGGACGGACAACGACGGGATAGCCCATCTGTTCGGCCTGTTGCAGCACTTCTTCCTGCGTGTGGCAGATGTAGTTTTCCGGCTGCTTAAGCTCGAGCGAGTAGAGCAGTTTCTGGAAACGCTCACGGTCTTCGGCCAGATCGATGGAGTCCGGCGAGGTGCCGATGATCGGGATGTCGGCGGCTTCCAGCGCCTCGGCCAGCTTGAGCGGCGTCTGGCCACCGAACTGCACGACAACGCCACGCACATACCCGCTTTGCTGTTCGCAACGGATGATCTCGATAACGTCTTCCACCGTCAACGGCTCGAAATACAAGCGGTCGGAGGTGTCGTAATCGGTGGAGACGGTCTCCGGGTTACAGTTGATCATGATGGTTTCATAATCGGCTTCGGAAAGCGCGTAGGCGGCGTGGACGCAGCAATAATCAAACTCGATGCCCTGCCCGATACGGTTGGGACCACCACCGAGGATGACGATTTTCTGACGGTCGGACGGCATGGCTTCGTTTTCCGGCTCATGGACGCTGTCGCCCTCATAACAGGAATACATATACGGGGTGAGTGCCTCAAATTCCCCGGCGCAGGTATCGACACGCTTATAGACCGGGCGAATGCCGAGATTGTGGCGCAGGGCAGTGACGGTCATTTCATCATGGCCGGTCAACTCGGCCAGACGCATGTCCGAGAAGCCCAGTTTTTTGAGCTCCAGAAAGGCCAACTTGTTGGTCGGCACGCCGTTGTCTCTCACGTGGCCTTCGATTTCCACCAGACGCTGAATCTGGCGCAGGAACCACGGATCATACTGAGTGGCGGCCTGCACTTCCTGCAGGGTGAGGCCTTCGCGGAAGGCCTGTGCGATCACCAGCAGGCGGCGCGGTGTCGGTTGCGACAACTGGCTGCGAATGTCTTCCTGCCGGTTGGCGCCTTCGATTTCCACTTCATTCAGGCCGGTGAGGCCGGTCTCCAGCGAGCGCAGGGCTTTTTGCAAACTCTCGGAGAAGGAACGACCAATAGCCATCGCTTCACCGACGGATTTCATGGCGGTGCCGAGGGTGGCCTGCGTGCCGGGGAATTTCTCAAAGGCGAAGCGCGGGATTTTGGTGACGACATAGTCGATGCTCGGCTCGAACGAGGCCGGGGTGGCGCGGGTGACGTCGTTGGTGACTTCGTCCAGCGTGTAGCCAACCGCCAGCTTGGCGGCAACTTTGGCGATCGGGAAGCCCGTCGCTTTGGATGCCAGCGCGGAGGAGCGCGAGACGCGCGGGTTCATCTCGATGACCACCATGCGCCCGTTTTCCGGATTGACGGCGAACTGGACGTTCGAGCCACCGGTATCGACCCCGATCTCGCGCAGGACAGCGAGGGACGCATCGCGCATGATCTGGTATTCCTTATCGGTCAGAGTCAGCGCCGGGGCAACGGTGATGCTGTCGCCGGTATGCACGCCCATCGGATCGACGTTTTCAATGGAGCAGATGATGATGCAGTTGTCCGCCTTGTCGCGCACCACTTCCATCTCGTATTCTTTCCAGCCGATCAGCGATTCGTCGATCAGCACCTCGTTGGTCGGAGAGGCGTCCAGCCCCTGACGGACGATCTTTTCAAATTCTTCGGAGTTGTAGGCGATGCCGCCGCCGGTGCCGCCGAGGGTGAAAGACGGGCGGATGATGGCGGGCAAGCCGATGGTCTGCAGCAGCTCGCGCGCATCTTCCCATGAGTGGGCGATGCCGTGGCGCGGAATTTCCAACCCGATATTTTCCATCGCCTTGTTGAAAAGCTCGCGGTTCTCTGCCTTGTTGATGGATTCCAGCGAGGCGCCAATCAGCTCCACGCCGTGTTTCTGCAGGACGCCGGTTTCCGCCAGCACTTTGGAACAGTTCAGCGCGGTTTGCCCGCCCATGGTCGGCAGCAGGGCATCCGGCTTTTCCTTCTCGATGATCTTCTCGACGATGTCCGGCTGGATCGGCTCGATATAGGTGGCATCGGCCAGGCCGGGATCGGTCATGATGGTGGCCGGGTTGGAGTTGACCAAAATGACGCGGTAGCCCTCCGCTTTCAGGGTTTTACAGGCCTGCGTGCCGGAATAGTCAAACTCACAGGCCTGCCCGATGATGATGGGGCCGGCACCGATGATCATGATGGATTGTATGTCGTCACGCTTTGGCATGGGTTTCCATTAATTTGACAAATTTATCGAATAAATACTGGCTGTCATGCGGGCCGGGTGAGCTTTCCGGGTGATACTGCACGCTAAAGGCCGGTTTGCTTTTGTGGCGAACACCTTCCACGGTGCCGTCAAACAGCGAGGTATGGGTCACTTCCACATGTTCCGGGATCGAGCGCAGGGTAACCACAAAGCCGTGATTCTGGCTGGTGATTTCCACCATCTCCGTGTCATGATTTTTCACCGGGTGGTTGGCGCCGCGATGTCCCTGATGCATTTTCTCCGTCTGTGCGCCGAGCGCCAGCGCCAGCAACTGATGGCCCAAACAAATGCCGAAGACCGGGATGTTGGCGTCTATCAGTTCCTTGATGACCGGCACCGCATATTCCGCCGTCGCCGCCGGATCACCGGGGCCGTTGGAGAGGAAGATGCCGTCCGGCTTCAGCGACATGATGTCCTTGGCGCTGATATCCGCCGGGACGACCGTCACCTTACAGCCACGCGAGGCCAGTGAACGCAGGATATTGAGCTTGTCACCATAGTCGATAGCGACGACATGGTATTTCTGTTCGGTGGTGGTGCCGTAGCCTTTGCCCAACTTCCAGCGCGTCTGGTTCCAGTCATACATGGAATGGGTAGTAACGGATTTGGCCAGTTCCAGACCATCAAGGTCAGGCACGTCATCCAGTTTTTTCTTCAGCTCGACCACCGATGGCAATTTGCCTTCTTCCGTATGCACAATCAGGCAGTTTTGCGGGCCTTTCAGGCGGATCATGCGCGTGAGCGCGCGGGTGTCGATGCCGCAAATGCCGGTCATTTTGTGTTTCGACAGCCAGCGCTGCAACTCACTGGTGCTGCGGAAATTGGAGGCGGGAGTAATCAACTCGCGGATAATCAGGCCGTTGGCGGTGATGTGTTCGGACTCAATGTCTTCTTCATTGGTGCCGACATTACCGATATGCGGAAAGGTGAAGGTGATGATCTGCCCTTTGTAGGACGGGTCAGTGAGGATTTCCTGATAGCCGGTCAGCGAGGTGTTGAAGCAGATTTCCCCGGTCACGATGCCGGTGTTGCCAATGCCATATCCATAAAATGTTGATCCATCTGCCAGAAGCAGGACTGCCGTGTGTTGGGGTGCCGATGAATCGGAATGAGGCATATCACTAACTATCAGGTGGACAAAATTCTAGGGAACCTAGGCAAAAGGACTCGCTGCGTCAAGTATTTAATGCCCTTGCTCGGGACTTGTGCTACCCGGCCACAAAAGTGACCGTTCAGCACTACTGTCCCTGCGCAATGGGCAGGGCTGAAGGCTCGGCGCGAACGTGCTGTTCGCGCGTTTTGTTCCTTGCTTGTTTTTCATGTTAGGTCGCCTAACGAGCGTTCTTTTTGATGTGTTCCATGATCACCGGCACAATGAATTCGCGGTATTTGCGGCCGTTGAAAATCCCGTAATGCCCCACCCCTTTCTGCAGGTGGTAGCGTTTCTTGCTGTCAGACAGGCCGGTGCTGATTTTCAGCGCGGCCTTGGTCTGGCCGATGCCGGAGATATCATCGCGCTCACCTTCCACACAGAGAATGCCAGTTTTGTTGATGGCGCCCGGATTGACGATACGGTCGGCGTAGTTGAATTTGCCGCGCGGCAGCAGTTGTTTCTGGAACACCTTCTCAATGGTTTGCAGGTAGAACTCCGCCGGGAGGTCGGCGACAGAGAGATATTCGTCATAGAATTTGCGGTGCGCCTCGGCACTCTCCCCGTCCCCTTCGATCAAATGGTTGAAGAGTTTGAGGTGTTCGCCGACATGGCGGTCGAGGTTCATGGTCATGAAGCCGGTCAGCTGCAGGAAGCCGGGATAAACGCGGCGCATGAAGCCCGGATAATTCATCGGCACGCGGGAAATAACATGGGTTTCAAACCATTCCAGCGGACGCTCGGTAGCCAGCTGGTTAACCTGCGTCGGCGCTTTGCGGGTGTCGATCGGCCCGCCCATCAGGGTCATGGAACTTGGCGTGCATGGGTTTTTGTCTTCCGACATGATGGCCACAGCTGCATAGAGCGGTACGGCAGGCTGACACACCGCCATGGTGTGCGTATCCGGCCCCAGAAATTGCAGAAATTCAATGAGGTAGGAGATATAGTCATCAAGATTGAAATTGCCGAGATAGAACGGTACTTCCTTGCCGTCGATCCAGTCGGTGATATAGACATCCGCGTGCGGCAACAACCCCTCGACCGTGCCGCGCAGCAGCGTGGCGTGGTGGCCAGACATCGGTGCGACGATCAGCAGTTTCGGGCCGTCTTTGACGCCTTTACGTTTGAAGTGGCGCAGCTGACAGAAGGTTTTTTCCGCCACCACTTCATCGGTGACTTCGATTTCCTTGCCATCAATGACGGTGCTGGTCAGACCGAATTCCGGCTTGCCGTATTTCTTGGTGACGCGCTCAATCAACTCAAACCCGGCCATCAGGGTACGCCCCACCCCGGTATAGGACCACGGGCTGAACGGGCTGCTGGTTATCTGCTTGCTCGCATTGGCGAAAATGCGCAATGGCGTCACACTGGCCTGCTGCATCTCGTAAAGCGAATAAAGTGCGGTGTTTTCCAACATGTTGAATCGACTACCTTTCCGCGCATAGCATACGCAAACATTCGCGCATGTAAATTATTATTACGCAGCTGCACAAAAATAGGAAGGACTTTTCCGTAAAGCGTGGCTTAAACCCACGATTTACTGCGTTTTGACCCTGTTTTACTTTACGTTATGCTATCTTCTTTTTTGACTCTCCGCGCGTTTTCCCCTATCCATCATGGAACTGACAAACCAACGGTACCGATGATACGTTTCTTTTCCCTGATTTTTTATAGCCTGCTGGCCGTGCTTCTCGCGCAGCCCGACAGCGCGCGGGCGGAGACGTTTTCCATCGCGACCGGTAGTCCAAACGGGCTGTATTTTCCGTTTGGCGGCGGGCTGGCCTCGCTATGGTCAAAAGAGTTGCCGGATGTGAATATGAAGGCCGAGGTGACCAGCGCCTCGGTGACTAATATTATTCAGGTGAGCCGTCATGAAAGTGAGGCCGGGATTTCACAGGGCGATGCGCTGCGCGATGCGATTGCCGGAAAGGGCAAATTCCCGGAGGCGATGCCGGTGGCAGTGTTGTTCGCGCTTTATCCGAATGTGGTACATTTCGTGACATCCGCCGATTCCGATATCCATTCGATTCAGGATATCAAGGGTAAGCGCATTTCCGTCGGGGCACCGGGATCAGGCACGGCGGTGACGACGCATAATATTCTGAAAGCCGTGGGGATTTCGCCGGAGGATTTCTCTCCGCAATATCTTAATTACGGCGAGACATCCGATGCGATTAAGAACGGTATCATTGACGGTGGGTTCATGGTCGGTGGGCTGGGGCTGGCGGCGATGGTGGAGCTGGCTCTGACGCGCGATGTGCGGCTGGTGCAGTTTAGTAACGAGGATATGGCGACGATCTCGGCAGCGTATCCGGCCTATTCCGCGTTTGCGATTCCGGCGGAAACCTATAAAGGGCAAGAAGGTGATGTGCAGACACCGACATTGTGGAACTTCCTGATCGTGCACAAGGATATGGATGACGCGTTGGCGTATAAGCTGACCAAGACAGCGCTTGAGAACAGTGAGGCGCTGATGGCGATTACCAAGTCAGCGCGATTTATGACACCGGAAAACACCCGCACATTTGCGCCGGATATTGTGCATCCGGGGGCACTAACCTACCTCAACAGCCTGGGGGTAGAAACCGGAAAATGGATTCAAAACATTTTTACTTCCACCAAGCTACTGGCGTTGCTGGCCATCATTATTATAGGTATCGCATTCGGGACCAACTCCGGCATGCTGGAACAAAATTTTACCAATGCCTGGGAGGCAGTATCTCTGAGTTCTGATGGGTCGTTGGTGCCTTTAACGGGGTTGGCGTTACTAATGGCAATTGGGGTTTCTATGATTGGTTCGCTGTTTTCGGCGGATGCCTGGAACAACGTCACCTTCATTGCGGGGGAGATTAAAGATCCCAAGCGGAATATACCACTTAGCTTGTTCTTCGGAACGCTGATCGTAACTACCGTGTACGTGTTGTGTAATATTGCCTACCTTTCATTACTGCCT
>JAUIJX010000054.1 GCA_030430795.1 Alphaproteobacteria bacterium
GCAATGCCCGCCGGAGACCAGCAGCAGCAGATACGGGAACGCTACCTCATCGGTCAGGCGCACGGTCAGGGCGTGACCCTCCAGATGGTTGACGGCAATCAGCGGTTTATGATGCACCGAGGCGTAGGATTTCGCGGTCATCACCCCGACGATCACCCCGCCGATCAGCCCCGGCCCGGTGGTTACGGCGATGGCATCCAGATCGTCGAAGCACACATTGGCTTCCTGCATGGCACTGTCCACCACCCGCTCGATATGCTCCATATGCGCCCGCGCGGCAATCTCCGGCACCACGCCGCCATAGGGCGCGTGCTCTTTCAGTTGCGCGAAGATAGCATTGGCATGGATGGTCCGGTGTTCGTCCACCACCGCTGCCGCCGTTTCATCGCAACTGGTCTCGATACCGAGAATGAGGCGTGCTGTCTTTTTTTCGTTCACTTCTGTCATTCCTACCGTTAGAGTCTGCCCAATTTCAGGCGGAGCACATTATGTCGGCCACAGGCACGGTTATACGGATCGGGACGCGAAAGAGCAAGCTGGCGTTGGCGCAGACCGAGCTGGTAGCGGCATTGCTGCGGCAGTTCCACCCCGAATTAGAGGCGCCGGACGCCATTGAGATTGTGCCGATTTCCACCACCGGGGACGAGGTGACCGACCGGCCACTCTACGACATTGGCGGCAAGGGATTGTTCATCAAAGAACTGGAAGAAGCGCTGCTGAGCAAGAGCATTGACCTGGCCGTTCATTCAGCCAAAGATATGGAATCTTATATTATTGAAGATCTTGCCATTGCCTGCTTTCTGGAACGCGAAGACCCGCGCGATGCATTCATTTCCTCGAGCGTCGCCAACTTTGACGCCTTGCCGGAAGGCGCGCGCGTCGGCACTTCTTCCGTGCGGCGAACCGCGCAGTTGAAGCATTTACGCCCGGATATCGAGATCGTGCCGTTTCGCGGCAATGTGCAGACCCGGCTCAAGAAACTGGAAGACGGCGACGCGGATGCCACCCTGCTGGCGGTGGCCGGGCTGAACCGGCTGGGAATGGCGGAGCGCATCACCGATATTCTGTCGCCGGATGTGTTTCTTCCCGCCGCCGGGCAAGGGGCGATCGGCATTGAAATCCGCGCCGGGGATGCACATACGCATGCGTTGCTGGCGCCACTGAACCACCCGCCGACCGAGCTGGCCGTGCGTGCTGAGCGTGCGATGCTGGCGACGCTGGACGGCTCCTGCCGGACACCGATCGGCGCCTATGCAACGCTCGACGACCAGACGCTTCACCTCACCGGTGCGTTGTATGCCGAGGACGGCTCGGAAGGTGTCCGCCTCAGCGAAAGTGGCAGCGCCGCCGATCCCGAAGCGCTGGGCACAGCCGTTGGTCAGGCACTTAAAACAATGGCGGGGCATTTGCTGCCATGATCCTGATCGCCCGCCCCGAACCACGCGCCAGCGAAATGGTCCAGATGCTTGCCGAAGCCGGGTATCACGCCATTGCCTGCCCGGTGATGGCACTGTCCGCACGTGAGGGGGTGGAAGAGAAAATGGCGCAGCGGTTACGACGGAACCCGCAGGCGCTAATCGCCACCAGCCAGCATGCGTTTCGCGCACTTCCGGCCTATACATTACCGCTGCTGGTAGTGGGTGAGGCCAGCCGCCAGACTGCCGAAGAGATCGGCTATACCAACGTGGTGAAAGCCGGAAAACACGCGGTGGGTTTACTGCATTATATTCGCTCGACGCTGTCACCGGAGGACGGTCCCCTGCTCTATCTGCGCGGCACCGAGATTCAGCACGATCTGGCGCAGGAGCTTGGCAAAGACGGGTTCGATGTGATGGAGATCGTCACGTATCAGGCAACCCCGACGACAGCCCTGCCCGCGCTGGCGCAACAGGTATTGGATCAGGGAAAGGCCAGTCTGGTGGTGTGTTATTCCCGGCGCAATCTCTATCAGCTGGAATTGCTGTTGAGCGAGGAGCAGATGCAATCGGTGCAGCTGGTTGCCGCCAGCCATACGATGGGAGAAGCGGCCAACCCACACTGGAAACAAGTGACACCGCTGCCCGAGGCCTCCGACACGGCCTTACTTGAAGCGCTTAAGCACTTGTCTCGCGGCGGCAGGCATACTACAACAGGGGCTGGGTAAAGGACGGCGTATGGCACAGAAAAAATCCACAAAAGAAGAAGTCGTTACCGAGGCGAAGGCCGAGGACGCACCTAAATCTGAGCCGCGGAAAGCGACACGCATCTCCGGCATCGTGGTGGTGTTCGGGTTGCTGATTGCCCTGTTTGCCATCTTTCTGGTCGCTGATCCCGCCACGCTTAAATCGCTCCTCGGCACCGGCGCAGCATCGCAGACCGAAGAAACCGCTGACATCGCGGAAGAGGAAACACCAGCAGAAGATATCCCGGTCGTTGAGGCTGAGGATACCACCTACAAAGAAGCAGTCGCCGAGCATAGCGACGAGGCATTCGAGGTCGCGCCGGAGGAAATCTCGGAAAATGCTGAGATGTCGCACGACGCCATAGCAGAACCTGCGGCGGATACGCGCCAGTTGGAGAGGCGAATTGCCAGCATGGAAGCGAAAATCTCCGGCATGAGTCAGGAACTCAACGAGCTGCGTGCCATTCGCAAAGAATATAGCGAATTGATGGAAGCGACAATGCAACTGGCTGAACAGGCTGGGAGTGACACGGCACCTCAGGACAATGTTCTGGTGCGTTTATACCAGTTGGAAAAACAAGCGCTCGCCGGACAACCGTTCAAGGATGTGCTGGATGATTTGCTGCTGGACGCGCATCTGCCGCCGGATGCACACCGTAAATTACAACGCCTGCGTTATGTGGCGATGGACGGTGTGATTGCCGAGAAAGACTTCACCCCGGCATTTGAACAGGCGATGGAAACCTACCTCTCCGGACAGGCGCCCGCCAGCGCTGCCGGGAAAGAAGCCGGTACGTGGGAGACGGTGAAGCGCAACCTGTCGTCACTGGTGACGGTGCGCAAGGTCGGTAGCGGACATACCGGCAAGGATGATGCTTCCATTATCGCACGCGCCGAAGCGCATATGGCAGACGGGTATTACAATGAGGCTTACGGTGAGTTGGAAACACTCTCCGACGATACCCGCGCTTATTTTGAGCCGTGGATGACCCGCATGGATGAACGCCGCATGGTGAGCAAAAGCATCGATCAGGTGCGCAGTCTGGTGAGCGAAGGCGGGAGATAGTCATGGTACAATTGCTTGGCTGGCTGATGCTGCTCGTTGCCCTGTCCATCGGGGTGGTGTGGATGACGGAGCATCCGGGCATCATTGCCATCGACTGGATGGGCTACCGCATTGAGACGCCGATCGGCATTCTGATTGCCGCCGCCGTGCTGGCGCTGATAGCGCTTGCGCCTGTGTTTATGCTGCTGCGCAAGTTGTTCGCGCTGCCAAACCGCTACCGCATGCATAGCGAGCAACAGCGCTATCACAAAGGACTGGACGAACTGACCGGCGCGATCACCGCACTGGCTGCCGACGATCTGTCCCGCGCGGAAGGGCATACCAGAAAGGCAGAGCGGCTGATTGGCAAGACGCCTCTGACCAGTCTGCTGGGTGCTCAGATTTCCTACAAGCAACAGGATATTTCCGGCACCCGCGAGCAGCTGACGCATATGCTGGAACATGACCAGACGCATTTCATCGCGGCGCGAGCGCTGTCTTCGCTGGCACGCAATGACGGTGATCTGGATGCCGCCATCGCCCATGCCAAGGACGCGCTGGCGCAGAAGCCAAAAAGCGACTGGGCAGCCCGCACGCTGGTCGAGCTTTACCTGCAGAAAAAAGCTTGGCAACAGGCCGAGCAGGTGGTGAAATCCGAGCGACGTTCACGACGGATGGATCGGGCGACCGGTGATCATTTACTGGCCCTACTGTTTTACCTGCAGGCCGCTAACGCCAGGGAATCCGGTCAGACGGAGACGGCGCTGCGCACCGTGCTTCTGGCGCATAAGCACGACCCGTCATTCATTCCGGCTACGCTGCTTGGCGCATCGCTGGCGTCGGAGAGCGGCAGCAAACGTAAGGCCATCGGCATCATTCAGCGAAGCTGGAAAGCGGTGGCGCATCCGGAGTTGTCCAAACGCCTGCTCGAAATCAGCGAAGATGATAGCAGCAGCCGCATCATGAAACGGTTCCGCAGTCTGGCCGCTGTGCATCCCAGCCATGTTGAGAGCCAACTGGCACTGGCGCAGGCTGCCCTGCATACCAAGCAGTGGGATACCGCCCGCAGCCACCTGAAGGCAGCGCTCGGTCTGGCGAAAACGCCACGCGCCTATAAATTACTGGCGGAGCTGGAACGGCTGGAAAGTCATAACGAGAAGGCCGCCGGGGAATGGCTCAGCAAGGCGTCTGAGGTGATGGCAGATAATGTATGGCTATGCGATCAATGCGGCCACCAGCAACGCAAATGGTCATTGCACTGCGATCACTGCGAGGGTTTCGATACGATTGTCTGGCAGCCACCGCATGAGCCGTATCACGCGACCCATCCTTCGCTGCTGCTGGCCAGCGCCTAGTGTCCTTCCATCAAGACTTTCGGTGCATCGCTGTCACTGGCGATATACGGCGCTGAATCCACAAATACCGATCCATCAACCGTCGGTGCGGAGGCTGCTTTAGCCATCGTCTCATCGGTTGCCGGCTGGAACGGAGAACCCACTTCCACGGCGCTGACAGCATCGGGGCCGTACATCTGATCTTCGACATAGTAGGCTTCGTGCATGCGGTCTTCTTCCTGCTGCTGCATCACGGCGGCATATTCCTCCGGCGCGATGGCATCGTCACCCTGATACCCGACCAGCCGCGTTCTCAATTCCTCCTGCGGCTTGTCGTAGCACAGGATATCGCTCTGGACGCGGTAACAGTAGCGTGCCGGCTGGTACGGCCTTTCCGGCGCGTATGAGGCGTTGCGCCGGTAAAACCAGTCGGAAAGCTTCAGTCGCGTGCCGTCATAGGCCTGCTTCACGTCGTCACTGGCACGCCCGACATTCTCGTTCATCTGGTCGCATGCCGACAGCGACATGGTAAGAAATAACGCCGATATGGCGATCATTATGGTGCGCATACTGCTCCTGCCCTTATTTATATTTCATTGCATCAGGAGCATATATGCAATTAGTGTGCCTATTCTGCCGGTTCGGGCTGGCGATCAATCTCTTTGAGGGCTTGCAGGCCGTGGACATAATCCGGGTATTTCAGCTCAACCCCCAGTTCTTCATTGATTTTCCGGTTACTTACGCGGCGGTTGGCAGCATAGAAATCCTGCGCCATGGGCGAGAGTTCGGCCTGCTCATACGGAATGAGTGGCGTCAGCTCAATGCCCAATAGCTGGCAGGCAAAGGCCGTAACCTCGTGCGATGGCGCCGGGGCATCATCGGTGACATTATAGATGGATTTCGGATTCGGGTTGGCGACGGAAGCCAGCAATGTGCGCACGATATCATCCACATGTACCCGCGAGAACACCTGTCCTTCCTTGAAAATACGCTCGGTTTTGCCCTGCATCACCTGCGTCAGCGCATTGCGGCCGGGACCGTAGATGCCGCTTAAGCGAAAAATATGCGCCGGAACGCCTAGTGACAGCCATTGTTCTTCCGCCCGGAGACGCCATTCCCCACGGCTGCTGACCGGCGCAGGCGGTGTGGTTTCATCCACCCATGCCCCGTCATGGTTCCCGTAAACGCTGGTGCTGGAAAGATAGCCCAGCCATTGCAGGCGTGGCAGCGAAGCAATCAGCTTGCCAAAATTACGGCAGACCGGATCGCCATGTGCATTGGGCGCGACCGATACCAATATATGCGTCACCCCGGAAAGTGCCGAAGGCGGCACCTTGATCTGGTCGTTCCACACATGCATCACAAAGTCATTGCTGGCCATCTGACAGCATTTAGCCTCTGAGCGCGCTGTGCCGTGTATTTGAAGCCCCCGTGTGTAAAATGTCCGTGCGAAGCGTTCCGCCACATAGCCCATTCCGAAGCAAAAGACCTTGCCTTGCGTCGGCAGACTGCTATGCATGGAATTCTTATGCGACTGCATTTCTCATATACGCCTTTGCTATTCTTGGCCGCGTTATTTTTTCACGGTATTTCGGACGTTCACGCCGCCCGTACGATTGTTACGACCTCTCAGGAATACCAGAGGTGCACAAACCTGTCAAAAGAACATGCAGATCAGGCACTTGAGCAGGCCGAGCAATGGCTGCGCATTTCACGTAACCCGTCGGCGATGCATTGCAAGGCCATCAGTTTGTTTAATATGAATAAATATGAGGACGCCGCGGAAACACTGGACATCCTCCACGACATGCTGTCGGACAAAGACGCCACACTTAAATTTAATCTGCAGCGGCAGTCGGCCAAGGCCTGGCTGCGTGCCGGGAACTCCGCCAATGCCATCAACCGGCTTGGCAATGTCATTGCCAGCCTGATTATGGATGAGCGGCCCAATCCGCTGCATCAACGCCTGCTGGTGGAGATTTTAATGGAACGCGCCGATATCTATGCCTCCTCCGGCGAGCCATTGCTAGCCGTGCAGGATTATGACCATGCCGAGAGCATTGGCCTGCTGACCGACCGGGTGATGCTGGAACGCGGGCGCCTGTATTTGCGGATGGGTGAGACGGAGCTGGCGATGGAAGATGCCGAGGCAGTATTGCGCCTGCACCCTAACCATCACGCCGCACGCACATTACTGGCAGATATTGTATCGCAATCACCATAGAAATACTGTATATTGGTGCTCATGGTGGATGTCATCGATCGTGTGGCGCCTGCACGAAGCGCCGAGGAGCTGGATAATTTTCAACAAATATTCAGCTCGCAGGATGAGTTTCTGACCTTTCTCAAGCATTTTGAACGCGAAATCCTGCAAATCCGGCTCTATGCGCGACGGCATCCGCATATCGACCGTGCCTATGCCTGCGCGGTGCGGGAATATGTCGATTTTATCGAGTCTTACCGGACGCTGGCGCAGAATCATCTGTTGGATTATCCGCTGACAGTGAAGAAATACGACCGCCCGGATTTCGTGGTGGTGGAAGACGACAAGCAATACGGGCTGGAAGCCACGACTGCCTCCGAGCAGATATACGAGCAATGGCTGGTACAAAATGTCGGCAGACCGCGCAAACAAACCTATAATAACGGCGCATTCTTTGCCCACACGGCAGAGAGTTATGCGGTGGAACTGATCAAGTATGCGATTGAACGCAAGAGCTGGCGCACCATGTATTACAAGCATAATTCCGGCTGCCATATCCAGCAATTGCTGATGCGGCTGAAATGCCATCATCTCCCTGATCTGAATGAATTAACGACCCTGCTGCGTTGCCATTTAAACGACTTCAAACCGATGCTGGATTTCCGGCGCATTCTGATCGTCACACACTCACGCCGGATGGTGGTGATCCACCCCGGCGAGGACGGCATCCGCTCGTTGGTGCTTATGTGACAGCTTTGTGACAAGCCACTCTATTTTATTCTTTTTTAACTGATCTCGTGGTATGATTTTCTCATGAGTGATGATAGCGAAGACCCTCAACACCCTGAACCGGAGACCATTGATCATCTCACGGTGAGAGAACCTAATCAGACCGTCGAGGTGCAGATTGATGATAGCCGGGTCACATATACTGGTAATGGGGTTTCATCAAGTATGAGTACGCTCAGCGTACTGGAACCACAAGGCGAGGTGAATGTACCCTCAGACACATTAGTGTCTGCACTGATTGGCAAAGATATTTCAGCAGCATCCTGGATTGAGGATACCTATGGTGAAGGTATCGTCGTCGGCAGTGCCGCTGTGACGCAAGGCGATAAAACCACAAGCATTGCTTATGGTGCATATTGCGGGCTTATAAATAATGGTTTTGTCCCCCCTGAACGGGCGGCGGAGGAAGCCGTTAAGATTGTTAAAGATGACATTGCGTTATCCACCTTAACGATGATGAGAGAGAGCCTAGAGCTTAATCCCGACGAGACAGCCAATGTTTCGGTAACCAATCACGTGATGTCACCGGAGAAGCTTGTTGAAACCTGCGAAAAAATAACAGAACGATAACCGATTATTAAGCCGCCTACGATGCCGATGCGCGGATAAAGGCATCGATATCCGACTGACACAGCAATTCCATATTTTGATGAATCTTTTCTTCCGGCCAGTCCCACCAGCGGATGTTCAGCAGCGCTTCGATCTGGTGCGGCTCAAAACGGTATTTAGCAATCTGCGCCGGGTTACCGACCATCACCGCGTAGGATGGCACGTCCTTGGTGACGACAGCGTAAGCACCGATCACCGCGCCGTCGCCGATGGTCACGCCGGAGAAGATTTTTGCGCCCTCACCGATCCATACATCGTTGCCGATGACGACATCGCCCTTGGTGGTTGGGCAGTCACCATAGGCCGTTGGGAATTGTTCGCGGAAATTCGGGAACGGGTACTGGCTGACCCAGTCGGTGCGATGATTGCCGCCGAGATAGACCGAGCAGGCGTTGGAAATAGACGTATAATTGCCGACCGTCAGCGTGGCGGCGGAGAGGTAAATCACATCCGGCTCGCCATAGGTATACGCACCGAAGCTCAGGCGCGGGTGGTTGTATTTCGGATTGTTGCGCGTCTGGATCAGATCGCTTTGCCGTGGGATGATGCGTTCCTCGGCAGACATCGCGCTAATCCAATGCCTTCTTCAGCAGTTCGTTGACCGCTGCCGGGTTGGCCTTGCCGCCGGAGGCTTTCATCACCTGCCCGACGAAGAAACCGAACAGCTTGTCCTTACCGCTTTTATACTCGGCGACCTTGTCCGGGTTGTCGGCGATGACCTTATCGATCATCTCGGCAATCGCGCCGGTGTCGGTGACCTGCTTCAGCCCCTGTTCTTCCACGATGGCGTTGGCATCCTTACCGGATTCCATCATTTTATCGAGTACATCCTTGGCGATTTTGCCGGAGATGGTGTTGTCCTCGATCAGGCGGATCAGGCCGACCAGTTGCGCGGCAGAGACCGGCGAAGATTCAATCGAGACTTCCATTTTATTGAGGCGGCCAAACAGTTCCGCCGTCACCCAGGTGGTGGCCAGACGGGCATCGACTTCGCTCACCACTTCGTCGAAATAATCCGCAGAGGCTTTGTCAGCGACGATTACCGAGGCGTCATACGCATTCAGCCCGTATTGCTCCATGTAACGCGCTTTTTTCTCATCCGGCAGTTCCGGCAGGTCTTTTTTGATGTTCTCAATGAAGTCATCGGTCAATTCCAGCGGCAGCAGATCCGGGTCCGGGAAGTAGCGATAATCATGCGCGTCTTCCTTGGAGCGCATGGTGCGCGTCTCATCGGCAGTAGCATCATAGAGGCGGGTTTCCTGATCGATCTCACCGCCGTTTTCCAGAATCTCCACCTGACGCTCGGCCTCATACTGGATGGCTTTTTGCAGGAAGCGCATGGAGTTGAGGTTTTTGATCTCGCAGCGCGTACCAAACTCAGTCTCACCCACCCGGCGCATGGAGACGTTGGCGTCGCAGCGCATCTGGCCTTTTTCCATGTCACCGCCGCAGGTGCCGAGGTAGCGCACAATCGCGCGCAGCTTTTTGACATATGCCGCCGCTTCTTCCGGCGAGCGAATATCCGGCTCGGAGACGATCTCCATCAGCGCTACACCGGCGCGGTTTAAGTCAATGAAGCTGGAGGTCGGGCTGTGTTCATGCAACGACTTTCCGGCATCCTGCTCCAGATGCAGGCGGGTGATGCCGATGTCTTTGGTGGTGCCGTCTTCCAGTTCGATACTCAGCACCCCTTCCCCGACAATCGGATCGAGATACTGTGAAATCTGATAGCCTTGTGGCAGGTCAGGATAGAAATAATTCTTGCGATCGAACACCGAATGGTTGTTGATCCTGGCGCGCAGGCCCAGCCCGGTACGCACCGCCTGTGAGACGCAGACTTCGTTGATCACCGGCAGCATACCCGGCATGGCGGCATCGACCAGCGCAACATTGTGGTTCGGCTCGGCACCGAAATCCGTCGGCGCACCGGAAAACAGTTTGGCGTTGGAGAGCACCTGTGCGTGCACTTCCAGCCCAATGACCATTTCCCACTCGCCGGTGTTGCCTTTCACAATGCCTGTCATGATTTCTTACTCCACATAGAAGGTGATGTTGGTGACCACCCGTACTTTCTTATATAGCGAG
>JAUIJX010000055.1 GCA_030430795.1 Alphaproteobacteria bacterium
ATCACCAAAACTTGGGCCGTTCGGGTCAGCTTCCGGGCTGGTGTCGAGTAACTGCACAATATCCGGTGCAACGTTGCCTTTCCCTGCTTCACGGTTCAGCAGCTCTACTACATCATCCATAATCCGGTCTACGGTTTGTTCTGCCTGCATATTGATGACATGATTTGGTCCGGCCAGTTGCGTGTTCGGTTGCGCCAGTTCCGGATTGTTTTGAGCGAGTGCTTTGGCTTCCTGAAATACCTCAATGCCGGCTTCGGTGATTTGTTGTAATACTTCGTTGCCGCGTGCGCCGCCGTCGCCAAGGTCTTTAAACGCTTCAAACATTGCTTCGGTGAGGGGGGCGTGCAAACGCTGATTGTTCGGCGTTGCAATGCTGTCGGGATGCTCATGAGATGCATGATCAAAGCCATTGAGCGAGCAGGCCGTTAAATACGAGACGATGGCACCCTGAAGCCGGTTCGGGTTTGCCTCTCCTGCAACCTGGATGTTTTTGAATTTCTCCATGTGGCGCGTGACCATTTCGGCCAGTGCCATTTGGATGGTTTCTTCCGGGCCTTGCTGGTACCCATCTCCTGAATGTTGTGACTGCTTTTCTCTCCTCCCGTAGTTTAAGCGCGAGGGACTATATATATCATGGTTTTATGTCAGAATTATGACGGGATGGCTTAGGCGAATCCGAACCCTCTTACAACACACCACCCTGCCGGGGAGGCAGGGCGGTGGTTGCTGTGCTTTGTCTGATTAACTGGCGTGTGCCATATTGTCGCTGCTGCGGCCTTTATTCACCATGCGCAGGTTGCGGCTGGTGGATTTGCCGGCAGGCTTTTTGCCCAGACCGATGTTTTTGGCCAGTTGGCTACGCTTTTTGGCGTAGTTCGGCGCAACCATCGGATAGGTGGCAGGCAGACCCCAGCGTTTGCGGTATTCTTCCGGGGTCATGTTGTAATTGGTTTTCAGGTAGCGTTTCAGCATTTTCAGTTTCTTACCGTCTTCCAGGCAGACGATGTAATCCGGCGTTACGGAAGATTCGATACTGACATCGCTGCCGCCGACATGTGCGGCGTTATCCACGCTGCCGGTCAGGCGGGTCAGGGTGCCGTAAACGCGCTGGATGATGATTTCCAGCTCGTTCAGGTCGGTTTTGTGGTTCAGCAGATACGATGAAACGATTTCTGCGGTTGCCCCGAGATGATTGTTATTTTCTTTCGTGTTTGACATGGTGTCACTCCCTCAATACAACTTTATTAATTTATTTATTAATTAACACGGCGTGTATTCATATATTATTAACTAATTATTAGCAATTGGTTTTTTGCCTAAAAGTGCATTTTTTTAGTAAAAAACCAGTAAATCTATATAAAACATAGCCAAATTCCAGTGATCGGGAAGTGAAAAACATCGGGCATTTCATTAACGTTTATTTGCTGCTTGTGCCTTGATTTCCAAGGAATTCCGGCATGGTTGTCACGAAACAGTCATAAAACTCTGCTATAGTAGGAAAGTAGATAAAACCAAGGCGAAGCGAACAACGAATCAATGGCGGATACCACTTCAGAAACAGGCACTTTAGGCGCATCCGGTTTCGGGGCTACCGAAGCAGGGCCAGGCGCCGGTCCGACCGTTGATGCAGGCGATCTTTCCCAAACAGAACAAGCCCAACTCGAAAGCGCACAAAGTCAGGCCGCTATGTTGGCGGCGCAGCTGGAAGCACGTGCTTCCGAAGTTGCTCGCGAGCTTGCAGGGTTGGATCCGAATTCTCCTGAATACAGCGAACGTTCGGCTGAACTAAGCGGGCAACTGGCGCAACTCAGTGCCGGAGCGGCAGGGCTGCGCGATGCGGCGGCAGCAACGCAACTGGCAGCCGTGACGGGGGCGATCGGCACCTATCAGCATCTCGGTAACGTAGCGGGGAATACCCGCGCGGAGAGTGACGAGGCAGAGCGGAAGCGCAAAGCGGAAGCTGCGAAAGACGCGGCTTATATCATTGCGACCGGTGCATCGCTTGGCGCCAGCTTAGGTCCGGGCAATTATGCCGAGTGGCAGGCAGCACAGCTTGTTAAGGATAAATTGTTCCGCGATACATTCGATGATTTGATCAATGATCCGGAAGTGATAGCTCAGGCAGCGAAGAACACGGCAGCGCGTGTTGAGGAAATGGGTGAAGAAGGCCTGACCAAGAAAACCGAAGATGTATTGGATCGCGAAACCACGGCAGTGGAAGTGGAGGCGGCTGGCATGCCTCAACTAATGGACAATACGCTGGTGGTCGCGGCGAAGAATGATTACGAGTCAATGCAGCGGGATATTCTGGATAACCCGCAATATGCCGATGCGAAGAAAGCGATTGCTATTGGTGCGGTACAATCCGAAGAAGTGACGAAACTGGTTGAGCAGCGCGTTCGCGAGCAGCTTGGTAACGGCCAGGGCATTATTTCTGAACAAGATCTGGCGCTGGTGGGTGGCGATATGAGCCCGAGAGCCATTGATCCGGAACAGTTGAAGGCAGCGCAGGCGAAAGCGGAGAGTGGTGCTGAACTGAGTGAAGCCGAACGCCGCGTTCTGGTGCAACAGGAAATCAATGAACAACATCAATATGCGCTGCATAAGCTGGGGCTTGATCCGCTGAGTGCCATTGAAAACCCGGAAGCCTATTATGAAAAGCTGAAGGAACAGGTGGGTGCCGATGTGCTGGAGAGGCAAGGCATCACAAAAGATGGATTTGTTCAGCAAGTGGAAGCGCTGCGTGAGCAGCATCCGCAGGCAACGTCCTATCTGCATCTGAATGAAGCAGTGGCAGCGAAACAGGAAGCACTCGAAATTAAAGATTCCGACCCGGAACGCTATGCTGAACTCATGGCGCAGTATGACACCAGCCGCGATGCGTTTCTGGCAGCACACGGTATTAGTGATGCGGAGTATTCTGTCTATACGCCTGAGCAAATGGAACTGATTGCCATGACTGATCAGTTGGAGCAGGAAATGCTTGATAGTGGTGTGACGAATGCGCGCGAGCTTATCGCCAGTAGCGATAAATATGCAGAGTTTCGTCAAAGCATGGATTTAAGCAGCATCAACGCGGACTGGTCGAATTATTTTGCGGCAGTGGATGCCGAAGTGGATGCGACGCAGGCAGCAAAAACGGCTGAGGTTGAGCAAGCCGGTCTGAGTGAAGCGGAAATGCAGGCGCAGGTCGCGCGCCGTACGGTTAACGGCTTCGATATGGCGAAGCAGGCAGAAGAACAATTACGCGAACTGGCCAACGATCCGTCGCTCAGCGATGCACAGCGCGAGGCTATTCTGGCGCAAGCGGATGAGATGCTAGAGGCTGGTAAACAATCCGTCTTGTCCGGCTTAGGTGAAGAGGGTACGACCAAGGCCGCTGAAGCCGCGTGGGAGTCTCTGTCCGATGCGGATAAAGCCTTGCTGGGGGGTGATAAACAAGCATTCGTCGAAAACTTCGTGGCTGAAGAACTGGGCAGCGATGTCGGGTATATGTCTCCTGAGCAGATGGAAAGTGCCCGGGCGATGGAAGCAGAATATAAAGCCAGAGGCGAAGAAGTGCCTCAGAATGTTGCCAAGATGGTGGCGCGCGCGAATGCCTATGATGGCTATGTCGCCGGTAAGGAAGATATTTTGCAGGAAGGTGCGCGTGAGAAAGCCACGCAGGGTATGGCGACGGTCGATGCGGTGAAGCAGGAGTTGGCGAAGCCGATGGCAGAGCGGGATATTGACGGTGCTGTCGGGATTGCACAGGCAACCTCCGAGAAAGCGCTGGAACAGCAAATTGAGCGGGAACAAACGCAGGGCGTGACTGTATCGCAGCAGCCAGCCCCTTCGGCGCAAGAACAAACGGCGCCAAAAGAACCAGAGATTGCGGCAGCGCCAGGTGATACGGAAGTGGCAAAACTGGCGGCGGGACTGCATCAGGCAGGATGGCCGCCGGAATGGGCCAAAGGTGGTGCCGATCAGGGAGCCCATGTCGATAACGGTACGGAAGTTGCTGCCAGACAAGTGGCTGACGCTGAACACATCATGGATAAACTCCGTGCGGCAGAAGCTGCTCAGCAACAAGTCTAAACATCCCTTTATTTCATGTTTACCAATGCTTGCCTTGTGATATGGTGCGTGGCATAGTGATACGCATTCGCAAAACGGCAGGAGATATGCATGACTCAGGATCTGGAAGCATTGTGCGCGGAGAAGGGCCTCAAGATGACCGATCAGCGCCGTGTGATCGCACGTGTGCTGACGCAGGCGGAGGACCATCCCGATGTGGAAATGCTTTATATGCGCGCCAATGAGATCGATAGCCGCATCAGTATTGCCACCGTGTATCGCACCGTGCGCCTGTTTGAGGAGTCCGGCATCATCGAGCGCCATGATTTCGGCGATGGTCGGGCGCGTTATGAGCCAGTGCAGGACGAGCATCACGACCATCTGATTGACCTGAAATCCGGCAAGGTGATCGAGTTCACCAACGAGGAAATCGAGCGATTGCAAAAACTTGTGGCTAAAGAGCTCGGTTATGAGCTGGTGGATCACCGTCTGGAGCTGTATGGCATCCCCCTCAAAGAGTCTAAAGCAAGCTAGAGTTTTCCTTGCCACACGCGTGATTGCAGACTAGTGTGCGGGCATGTTTTTTGTTAATGGTTCTTAGTCTATGACCTCGTCTCCCGGAGATATTCCTGAACCAACCGGACCTTCTCCCTTTCAGCCGATCAAGCTGAATAACCTTGCTGTGAAAATCGCTGAGACACGCGAAGAGATCGAAGAGGCGCAACGCCTGCGATTTCGTATCTTTTGTGGCGATATGGGCGCCAAGCCTTCCGAGGAAGAGGCGCGTCTGGGGCGTGATTTCGATCATTATGACGCGGTGTGCGATCATTTGCTGGTGCTGCATTATCCGGAAGAAGGCTCGAAGCCTGAGATTGTAGGCACGTACCGACTGCTGCGTCAGGAACGTATGGAGAGCATCGGTGCCTTCTATACCGAGAGTGAGTTCGATATTTCCGCGCTGAAGGCCAATGGCGGGCATCTGATGGAGCTGGGGCGCTCCTGCACCGACCCGGATTTTCGCAGCCGTGCGGTGATGCAACTGCTGTGGCGCGGGATCGGGGAATATGTCACCTATTATAAAGTCGATCTGATGTTCGGTTGCGCCAGTTTCCACGGGGCGGATGCGGCGCTGCACCGGGAAGGGCTGTCGTTTCTGCATCATTTCCATCAGGCGCCGGAAGCGCTGCGTGCGCGGGCGCTTGATGATCTCTATGTCGATATGAATCTGGCCGACAAAGACAGCATTGACCAGAAGAAAGCCTTCCTCAGCCTGCCGGTATTACTGAAAGGCTATTTGCGGCTGGGCGGGGTGATTGGCGACGGGGCGGTCTATGACCCGGTGTTTAACACCACCGATGTCTGCATCGTGGTGAAGACCGATCTGGTGGGTGAAAAATACGCCTCCAAATATACGCCCGATAATTTATAGGCGGCTGTGATGGGTGCTGTCCGGCTATTGTATAAGGTTCCGACATTTGTGGTCTCCGCCGCACTGAGTTATGTGGTGCTGGGGATCATGGATATATTGCGGCTGAAGGCCATGAAGCGCCCGGTTAAGCGCGGCGTCTACAAACTGTGCCTGTTGATCTGCGGGATAAAAGTGCGCGCGCATGGCGAGCTTCGGCCAGGGCCGTCGCTGCTGGTGAGTAACCATTGCAGCTATCTCGATGTGATTATGCTCGGCAGCTGCGGTGAGATGTGTTTTACGCCGAAGAGTGACGTGAAGGGCTGGCCGTTTTTCGGGCCGCTGGTGTCACGTTACGACGTGGCGTATGTTGACCGCAAGCCCGGCAAAACCAAAGCGATGCAGCAGGTGTTGCAGGATACGTTGCATGGCGGTGCGCGTATCTGCGTATTCCCGGAAGCGACGACCAATGACGGGCGGGCGATGCTGCCGTTTAAGTCGTCGCTGTTCAGTCTGGCGGAGCAATGGCAGGGGGCGGAGCCGTTGTCGGTGCAACCGGTGACGATTGTGTATCACCATGTCAACGGCAAGCCGATGGATGATGAAAGCTGGCCGAAAGTAGCGTGGTACGGCGAGATCGGGATCGTGCCGCATTTGATGCAGATGATGTCGCTTCGTTCGATCGAAGCGGATGTGCATTTTCACCCGCCGATCCGTATGGAAGAGGGCGAAGGCAGGAAGATGCTGTCGGAGCGCAGCGAGGCGATTGTCGGGTCTCTGTTTCCGCACACGAAGGAGGAGAGTCATGCCACTGGTTGAGATTGTGCCGTCGGCCTTCGATGTCGATCTGGAGATTGCTTATGCCACGGCGAATAATTTTACCGGCAAGCCGGTGTATCAGCGCGCCGCCTGTTACCTGCACCCGGAAGCGGCGGAGTGTCTGAAGCAGGCGGTTGCCTATGCGGCGGAGCTGGATTACCGCCTGCGTGTGTTCGACGCTTACCGCCCGACTGAGGCGCAGTGGAAATTATGGGAGCATACGCCGGACGATGATTTTCTGGCCAACCCGGAGCGCGGATCGCCGCATTCACGTGGGGTGGCGGTGGATCTGACGCTGATCGATCTGGATGGCAATGCGCTCGATATGGGTACGGATTTCGATGCGTTTACGCCGCTGTCGCATCATGGTGCGGCGGATATTTCGCAGGAGGCGAAGCATAACCGGCTGGTGCTACTCGGCATCATGACCTCGGCGGGGTGGGATTTTTACCGTAATGAATGGTGGCATTATCAACTGTTCGATTCCCGGCAATATCCGTTGCTCAGTGACGCCGATGCCGGGACGCTGATGATGTAGCGGATGGTGGACGACCCGACCCGACTGCAGCAACAGGCCTCCGACCCGGAAGCCTCGGTGTGGGTGTCGGCGAGCGCCGGATCGGGCAAGACCAAGGTGCTGACTGACCGGGTATTGCGCCTGCTGCTGACCGGGATCAGCCCGTCGCGTATTCTGTGCATTACCTATACCAAAGCCGCTGCCGCTGAGATGCGTGAACGGGTGCATCGCCGTCTGTCGGCATGGGTGACGATGGACGATGCGGCGCTCGATATTTCGCTGGAAGCACTCACCGGGAATGGGCCGTCGGATGCGCATCGTAAGCTGGCGCGGCGTCTGTTCGCGCTGTTGCTGGATGCGACGCCGGGACTGCGCATTCTGACCATCCATGCGTTCTGTCAGTCGTTGCTGGCGCGCTTTCCGCTGGAGGCAGAAGTGCCGCCGCATTTCACCGTGATTGAGGAAACCGAAGCGGAGGCACTGCTGAAAGAGGCACGGATGCGGTTGATCCGGATGCAGATAGAAGAAGGCTCGGAATATCTCAATCAATCGCTGGGGCGCATCGGTCAGATGCTGGGGGAAGACGGGTTCGACAAGCTGACGCGCACGATGGTATCCGCGCGGCGGGAGCTGGAACGGGTGCTCGATCATCCCGGTGGTGCGCCGCATGTGCGGGTGCTGATTTCGGCGGCGCTCGGTTTGCCGTTTGGCGATTATAACGAGGAACATTGGCGGCACGAATTTGCACCGGATGCTGAGCGGCGGGAGCGTTACCGCGCGGCGATAGAAGCATTGCGAGGTAGCGGAAAGAATGACAACAAACTGGCTAATGTTATTGAAGAGTATCTATCGCATCTCGATTTGACGGTGTTGATCGGTGAGATGCTTAAAGATAACGGTGAATTTTACGACAACAAGCCAACGAGCAGTTTTGTTAAGGCGCATCCGGAGCTTGGTGCATTTCTGCATGAAGAGATGGCGCGATTGCAGCCAGCCATAGAAAGACGCAAAGCGATGGCGGTGGCAGAGGACAGCGCGGCGGTACTGGATGTCGCCGAGGCATTATTTGCCATTTACCGCAGCATGAAACTGCAGCGCGGGCTGATGGATTACGACGATCTGATTTTGAAAGCACGGGAGTTGCTTTGTTCCGAGAAAGCGGTGCCGTGGGTGCTGTTCAAACTGGATGGCGGCATCGACCATCTGCTGCTGGATGAAGCGCAGGATACCAGCCCTGAACAGTGGGAGTTGACGCGAGCGCTGGTCGATGAATTTTACGACGGTGTCGGGCGGTACGACTATCCGCGCACGCTGTTCGTGGTGGGCGATGACAAGCAGTCGATCTATCGTTTTCAGGGCGCGGCGCCGGAGAAGTTCGCCGAGATGCGCGCATTGCTGAAAGAGAGGGCCGGCACGGCAGGCGTGCGGTTTGAGGATATTCGCATGCAGACCTCGTTCCGTTCCTCCCCGGCGGTGCTGGAGGCCGTGGATGCGGTGTTCAGTCGCGGTGTAGCGGCATCGGTTTATGGGGATGGTGCGGTGCAGCATATCGCTTATTGGCAGAATAATCCGGGGCAGGTGACGTTGTGGCCACTGCTTGGCAAAGGCGAAGCGCAGGTGCGTGAGCCGTGGACGATTCCGAATGTGCAGGAGGACGGCGAGGATAGTTACCTGCAACTGGCGGAGCATCTGGCGGAGGTGATTGCCGGGTGGCTGGCAGAAAAACGCATATTGCCATCGACCGGACAGCCGGTGCAGGCGGGAGATATACTGGTGCTGGTGCGGCGGCGCAATGCGCTGGTGACGCATCTCAGCCGGGCACTGCGCGCGCGTGATGTGCCGGTGGCGGGGCTGGATCGGTTGCGCCTGACCGAGCATATCGCGACGCAGGATTTGATGGCGCTTGGGCAATGTTTGCTGTTGCCGGAGGATGATCTGAATCTGGCGGCGTTGCTGAAATCACCGCTCTACGGGGTGCAGGAAGAGACGTTGTTTGCGCTGTGTCACGGGCGGGGTGAGGCGTCGGTGTGGCAGCGTTTGCAGGGTTATGACGGCGATGACGATGCGTGTTATCGCGCATGCGAGGAATTATCGGCATTGTTTGCGCGCGCCGATTACGGCACGCCGTATGATCTCTACACCGACCTGTTGTTCGCGCGGGATGGGACCTCGCGTTTCATCGCGCGGCTGGGGCATGAGGTGGAGGAAGTGCTGCATGAATTTTTGTTGCAGATTGCCGCCTATGAGCGAGCGCATGCACCGAGCCTGCAAGGGTTCCTGCACTGGCTGCAGGGCGGCAGCAAGGAAGTGAAGCGCGATATGGAACAGACGGAAGACGAGGTGCGGATCATGACCGTGCACGGCGCGAAAGGGCTGGAAGCGCCGATCGTGTTTCTGCCGGATACCACCGGGGTGCCGCAGATGCGCAAAGCATTGTTCACCGTGCCGGTGGGTGCGGATGAATGTTTATTCTACAGCCCGCGCAAAGAGGATGACTCACTGGTGCCTGCGGCGCTGCGTGAGGCGTTTGTGGCGGCGGAGATTGAGGAATATTACCGGCTGCTTTATGTGGCGATGACACGGGCGCGCGAAGAACTGTATATCTGCGGGGTGGCGCCGGGGAAGAAGGCAGGCCATGTGCCGTGGTACGAAGCGGTGCAAGAGGGGATGGAAGCGTTGGAAGGTTGTGAGAAAGTGCCGATGTCCGGGCTGTTTGACGGGCAGGACGCGCTGGTGTTCACCTATGCGGGTGAGCCGGGAGAGGCCGGGGAGAGGAAACATACGATTGCGGATGTGCCGACGATGCCGCCGCATCTGAGCAGGCCATTACCTGCCGAGCCTGCGCCGAAAGCGCCGATTGCGCCGTCGCATGTGCCGGATCTGGCGGCGGATGAGTCACCGGAGCGGGTATTTGCCGCGCAGGTGAGCGACAAGCATGTGATGCGCGGGACGTTGATCCACCGCCTGTTCCAGTTGCTCGACCGGGTGGCGGCAGAAGATAAGCGGCAGGTGGCGGCGGCTTATGTGGCGCATCATGTGCCGGACTGGGGCGAGGCGGAGCGTGCCGGAATCGTCGAGGAGGTGTTCCGGGTGATGGAACATCCGGACTATGGGCATCTGTTTGCGCCTGGCAGCCTGTCGGAAGTGCCGGTTTCCGGGGTGATTGACGGCGATCAGCCGGTGAACGGCCAGATTGACCGGCTGGTGATGGAGGCGGATAAGCTGTTGATAATCGACTTTAAAACCGGGGCGGTGCCGGAAGCAGGCCGTGTGCCGGAGCGGCCATTGCGGCAAATGCAGGCCTATGCCTCGCTGCTGCGGCTGGCCTATCCTGAGAAACGGGTCGAGGGCGCGCTTCTCTACACCGCT
>JAUIJX010000056.1 GCA_030430795.1 Alphaproteobacteria bacterium
TCGCCGACAGGATGAGAAGGATAGCTGGATCAACACCGAGATTATCCGGGCATATAATGTGCTGCATCAGGACGGCCACGCCCACAGTATTGAATGCTGGGAGGGTGACCGGCTGGTCGGCGGGTTATACGGGGTATCGCTCGGCGGGGCGTTCTTTGGCGAAAGCATGTTCTCACTAGCCGATAATGCCAGCAAATCGGCACTGGTGGTGCTGGTGGATATTTTGCGTGAGGCGGGTTACGGCTTGCTGGATTCGCAATATCGCAATCAACATATGGAGCAATTCGGTATCGAGGATATTCCGGCGGAAGACTATCTTTCGCAGCTTAAATACGCCTTGAATATTTCGCCTAATCCTTCCATGCGTTTCTCCACGGCAGCAGGCACCATACTGAGCGCAGTCGGGTCACCGGTGAGGTAAGCCTCATCGCCGTCGACTTCCAGATGCACCTGATCGAGGAACACCGCCGTGCCGGCTGAGAGCATAAAGGCAATATCCGCCGCCGTGCCCGCCAGTTGCGCCCACAGGATATCCTGTTCTTCCACCAACGCGAGGAAAGATTCATCCATGCGGAATGTCTTGCGGTAGCGGAAATAAAGCGACAGCGCCAGCATCACCCGTTCGCGGTGCGTCAGGCCGTAGAGCGAGGCCTGCAGAATATGCTCGAATGCCCATTGACCACGGAAGTCGGAACTCACCGGCAGGGCAATCTCACTGGTCAGGCAAGAGGCTTTACGCAGGCGACGCTGCCATTTTTTTTCATCGGCAAAGAGCGGCTGCTGCCAGTCGAACAGCGCATGGGTGTAGTCATTATCCAGCGTTTCCTTACCCATCAGGTTGCTGAGCGAGGCGGTCAGCACATCGGTATCATGCTCGTTCGGGGAGAGCTTATCGTAGAGCAGCCCCTCACGAATCCCGGCATAACTGAACACCACCTGCTCGGCGCCGGTGATGCGGAGAATCTCTTCCAACGCGATGATACTCGGCACGAAGCCTTCGATCCGGCGTTTGGACAGACCGTCCAGTGATTCGCGTTTATCCGGCTTCATCGCCAACAAGTGCGACAGAAATGAGAACATCATATCGCTGTCGAGCGTGTAATGATGCACCAGACTCAGCGGGTATTTATGCGCCCGCATATGCACCCGCGCGATGCTCCGGAAGCCACCGCCGATGGCATAAAAGCGCTTGTAGCCGTCATGCAGCCACTCGGTTTTTTCCAGAATCTTGCGCACATGTTTACGGATGTCGTCCGGGTCGTCGCCGCAGGCATCCAGCAGGCGCAGCGTCCCGGCCTGCAGGGTGGTCTGGTGCGAGATGACGCCGGAGGATAACTCCACTAGCTCCAGACTCCCGCCACCGAGGTCACCGGCCAGCCCTTTGGGTTTATGCATGGAAGCGAAAATCCCCTGCGCCGCCAGATAGGCCTCACGCTCACCGGAAATGATCTTGATGCTGATTCTGTTTTCCTGCTCCAGCGTCTGGATGAATTCCCGGCCGTCTTCGGCATCGCGGATAGCGGCGGTTGCCACCGCATAAATATCCCGCAGCCCGATCAGTTTGGCCAGATGGCAAAAGCGTGTGACGCTGCCGCGCGCCAGCTCTTTCGCGTCTTCCTGCAACCGCCCGGTCTGGGTAATGCCATGCCCCAACCCGCACGGATTCTTCTCGTTAAAGAGCGGACGCGGCACCCGTTTCAGCCCGTCATAAATCACGAGACGGACAGAATTTGACCCTATATCGATGACCCCGACGAGGGGACGCTTTTGATGGCTGTGCATGGGATGGTTCTATTTCTTCTTGTTATTGCCCGATTTTTTGCCGTTCGGCTTGGAAGACACCAGACGCATCAGCTGCTTCTTGTTCTTGCGCAGCGCCTTGCCGCGCCCAGAAAGGCTTGGGTTGTTCATGAAATACTCATGGGCGGAGAATTCCCCGTCCATGTCATCCCTGAGGTATTTGCCGGAAGGCATCAGGTGCCAGGTCTGGCGATCGTCTTTCAGGTTGGCAACCATGATCTGGTCGAGCACCTGCGCGTGCACGGTTGAGTTTTCAATCGGCACCATCACTTCCACGCGCCAGTTGAGGTTACGCGGCATCCAGTCGGCGGAAGAGATATAGACCTTGGCATCCGGCGACGGCAGCCCCTTGCCCGCACCGAAACAGAAGATGCGCGAATGTTCCAGGAAGCGCCCGACGATGCTTTTAACGTGGATATTCTCCGACATGCCCGGCACGCCCGGTCGCAGGCAACAGATACCCCGGATAATCAGTTGAATATTCACACCGGCGGTCGATGCTTCATAGAGTTTATCGATGATTTCCGGATCGACCAGCGAGTTCATTTTCGCCCACAGCGCCGCTGGTTTGCCGTCTTTGGCAAAGGCGATTTCGTCATCGATCAGTTGCAGTAGCTGCTTGCGCATATGGTTCGGAGCGGCAATGACTTTCTCATAGTTTTTCGGCTCACTGTAGCCGGTGATGAAATTGAACAGATGCGCGGCATCGCGGCAGAGCGCGGCATTGCAGGTGAAGTAGGACAGGTCGGTGTAGACTTTGGCGGTCATCGGGTGATAATTCCCGGTGCCGAAATGCGCATAGGTACGCAGGCGGTTGTTTTCCAACCGGGTTACCAGCGAAATCTTGGCATGGGTCTTCAGGCGGACGAATCCGTAGACCACCTGCACGCCGACACGCTCGAGATCGCGCGCCCATTTGATGTTGGCTTCCTCATCGAACCGCGCTTTCAACTCCACCAGCGCCGTGACCGATTTACCGTTTTCCGCCGCTTCGATCAACGCACCGATGATCGGCGAGTCCTGACTGGTGCGATACAGGGTCTGCTTGATCGACACCACATTCGGGTCTCTGGCCGCCTGATACAGGAATTGCACCACCACGTCGAAGCTTTCATACGGGTGGTGAACGATGATGTCTTTTGCCTGAATGGCAGCAAAGCAATCACCGCCGTAGTCGCTGATGCGTTCCGGAAAGCGCACTTCATACGGCTCGTATTTGAGGTCCGGGCGCTGGCAGTTATACAGCTCGGAGAGATCGGCCAGCCCGACCATACCATCCACTTCTATGATATCGCGCGGGTCGGCTTCCATATGCTCGGTGAAGAAAGCCAGCAATTTCTCCGAGATCGGGGTCAGCGCCTTGATGCGGATGACCCGCCCGCGACGGCGTTGCTTGACCGCTTTCTCATAATAATGCATCAGGTCTTCCGCCTCTTCCTCTACTTCCAGATCGCTGTCGCGGATGATGCGGTAGAGTTCGGAATCAATCTTTTCCGAGCCGGGGAACAGCATATCGAGGAACAGGGTAATCACATCCTCCAGCAGGATGAAGCGCTCTTCACGCCCGCCCAGCCGGATCAGGCGTTGCAGTTTCTGCGGGAAGGTCAGCACGGCAATATGATTGCGGCCGGATTTGACCTGACGCAGTTCAAACAGCATGGCGATGCCCTGATTGGGCAGGAATGGAAACGGGTGCGCCGGGTCAACGGCTATCGGCGTCAGTGCCGGGAAGATGTTTTCCAGAAAATGCGCCTGTAGCCAGCGTTCGTCTTCTTCGGTCAATTCTTCTACATGCACAACATGAATGTCTGCATCGGCCAACTCCATACGCAGTTGCAACCAGCAATCCTGCTGTGCCTGCATCAGTTCAACGGCCTGTTTCTGGATAAATTCCAGCTGTTCGCCCGGCGTCAGCCCATCATCGCTGACTTTGTCCATATGATGGTGCACCTGATCTTTCAGACCGGCAACACGTACCATCGTGAATTCATCGAGGTTGAGCGCAGAGATGGACAGGAATTTTACCCGCTCCAGCAACGGGTTGTTTCTGTTCGTTGCCTCTTCCATGACGCGCTGGTTGAAGGCAAGCCACGATAATTCGCGGTTGATGAAGCGTGACGGCTCCTGCAAATCCGTGTCAGATTCTTTGTCGGTCTTGTGCTTATCGCTCATTGAAACCCTGCTTGCCTGCGTCTTTTATTCTTGTACCCCTATATGCCATAGTATAGTACATCAACTGATATTTCGTTAAATTCATACCTGAAAACTGTCTTACTGTGAAATCTGTTTATATTTTAAGACATGCGGATACGGAGCGGGGCGATGGCCGAGGCGGCGATCACAAACGCCAGTTGACCGAGGAAGGGACTGAAGAATCGGCTAATATTGGCCGCTGGATTACCGAAACCGGGCTTTCCATTGATACAGTATTGTGTTCCACGGCGGCGCGGGCACGGGAGACGCTGGAGCAGCTTGGGTGCCCGGATTTGGAGGCTAAGGCCTCGTTCAGTGACGAGCTCTATCTGGCCACCACAGGCGAATTATTACACATTCTCAGTCAGTTAGATGATTCTCGCAGCTCTGTGCTGGTGATTGGCCATAATCCGGGATTGCGGGAATTGTGCCGCATTCTGGCCGTCGATGGCGACCCAAAAGCGCTGGAAACCGTCAGCACGCGCCTGCAGACCGGGGCATTGGTCGAGATTTCGCTGCCGGCTGAGACATGGGCGGATATTTCACGCCAAAGCGGCACCATTCACCGCTATGTCGATCCGGCGAGCCTGTCTTAAGTTAATTGGCGATTTTGTATTTCTGGGTGAGTTGGGAGAGGCTGTCCATCAGGTCTTTACCGATTTTGCCACCCATACCCTGAATATTGCGCTGGAATATGACATACAACACATCGATATGCTTGCGCACCACCAGTTTGCGAGTGTTGTCGACATGCGGGCATTCTTCGGTGATGGCGACCAGCGATTCGGCCACGCTGGATGCCAGATCGAAGCCAAATGTTCCGGCCTGTGATTTGATCTTCAGCGCAATCAGGTACAATTCTCGGACATCGCGGGAATCGTGGCCCGGATTGGCTGCCAGTGTATCGTAGGATTCTTCCAGCATCTTGATGTCTTTGACCACCCATTCGAGGAAATCGCCCTGTGAATGATTGATGATATGCTGCGCGCGTTTCACATTCTCCTGACTGAACAGCTCGGTAATGGAAATGTCTTTGCCCAACTTCTCCTGAATCCCGAAATCCGGGTCGATGACAGTGATATCTTCTTCATTCAAACGGAACACTCTGGAATTTTCATTTTCTGCCACCACCAACGAGTCGTCTTTCATGTTCTGGCGACGCTCATCTCCTGCATTCATCGGCTCCACGCGGCGGCGGCGATCCGGGCCGCAGAATGAACTGGAAAGAATGAAATTACGTGGATGTTCCACCACCAGAATGATACGATCACACAAAGTACGCACACTAAACGGCTTGACGACAAATTCGGTCATGCCCGTATCACGTGCCTTCTCTACATGGCGACGTTGCGCTTTACCGGTCAGCATGATGATTGGCAGGGTGCGGTTGGGAGAATCATCCGAGGTGCGGATAAAATTGATGAAATCGATCCCGCTCATCGGTTCCATTTCCCACTCGGTGATGGCCAGATCAATCGGCTTGTCTCGCAGTATATCCAGGCCTTCTTTTCCGTTCTTTGCCATATAGATAGCACCGAAACCAAGGCTCAGCAGAACCCGGCGCACCAAGTCTGCAATACGCGGGTCATGATCGATGACGAGTACATTGATATGTTTTAGTTTGGCCAGTTTGGCTTCGGACACATAGCCTGACATGTTTTACCTTTTGCGGATCAGCAATCCCTATCCGTTTACATTATTTTCTTAAGCAATGGCAAGGTAATATTCCTTTTCTCCTGTAAAGACAGGTGATTAATGGTCTGCACCAGATGCCTAATTGAAACAAACGACCGTTCCATATGCGTGATTATATACTTAATCACTTCCGTTGGCACGCGTAGCTGGTGGTCGGCGAACTGTTTGACCAGCACTGCTTCCAGCAACGCGTCATCCGGATTATGCAGCGGCACAGAAGTGATGGCCGCCAGCCGTGACGCCAGATCGGGCAGACGAATGGGTAATTGCGCCAGCGCCTGCTCGCTGAGTATAAGCGCCGGGGTGTTTTCTTCTCGCAACACATTCATGATATGAAACCAGCCTTCCTCATCCGTGATCTGATCGGCATCATCAATCAGAATAGCCGGACGGTGCTGTATCAGCTCGTAAGCGGGCGTGGCGCCAACGTCCTGCGGATTAATGGCAATGCCGCCGGTTTTTTCCAGCCAAATATGGCCGAGATGGGTTTTACCCGATGCCGGAGACCCGTGAATACTGATGACCGGAGACGGCCAGTCTGGCCATTGTTCGATCCAGCGATAGGCTTCCTCGTTACTGGCGGAGGGAATGAAATCCTCGGGACGGTAACTGGGGGTTACTTCAAAAGGGAGAGCCGTTTGCTTAGAGAGCATGTATTACGCTTTTTTGGTTTGGGTCGAGCGCCTGGAGACGCCGTCTTTCTTGTATATGTCGCTTTCTTTATACTGGCTGATGGCAAAGCGCGCCAGTACGCCGATGATAGCGGAGACCGGAATCGCCAGCAGCACGCCGACAAAGCCGATCAATGCGCCGCCTGCCAGCATGCCGAAAATCAGCCAGACCGGGTGTAGCCCTACTTTATCACCGACCAGCTTGGGCGTGATGAAATAGCCTTCAACCATTTGCCCCAGCACAAAGACGGCCAACACAATTAGTACGCGGGAGAAATCGTCAAATTGAACATAGGCGATACCGACGGCAAGCATGCCGCTGACGGCCGTACCAACATACGGGATGATAATCAGGAAACCTGCCAACAGGCCAATGATGATACCGAATTCCAGCCCGGCTAGTGACAGGGCAATGGCATAATAGGTGCCGATAATCATGCAGACATTGAGCTGCCCACGTACAAAGGAAGACAGCGTGTGGTCAATGGCTTTCATTTGCTCGCGGATGACATCGGCATGACGGCGTGGCAGCAAGGTATCGAGTTTGGCAACCATGCGGTCCCAGTCGCGCAGCAGGTAGAATGTCACCACCGGCGTGATGACCAGCAGCGAAACAACATTCAGAATGGTGGCACCGGAGCGCAGGATGCCAGAGACGAATTTGCCGATGGTTTTGGCAACATCGGAGGAAATATTCTCAAACGCCTCGGTGGAGAGTTCGGGTTGACCGATACGCATCATCCAGTATTCGAGCTTCGGTTTATAGGTTTGCTGAATCACGTCGATATAGCGCGGCATTTCATCGAGCAGGCCGGAGAGCTGCTGATAAACCAACGGTGTCAGCGCCACCAGACCGGTTATCACAATGAAAAAGAATGCCAGCGTGATGATGACGGTGGAGACCGTGCGCGACAGCCCCCATGCTTCCAGACGATCAGCCGCCGGATCGAGGAAATAGGCCACGCCCAGCCCCACGACAAACGGCAGTAGAATAGCCTTGATCATGTAGAGGAAGATCAGCAACAAGGCGATGGTGACCAGCCAAAACCATTTATATGTGCGTGTCGATGTGTCTGTCGCCATGACCTACCTCAGTGATACCCGCCAGTATTGGCCGACTTCTTCCACACTCAGTCCGCGCGCCACCAACGCTTTTTCAATCATGATGTCAGAGCCGCGGAAATAGAGCGTCAGTTGCGCGTAGCCCGGCGATATGGCGCCGATATCGACATATTCCACTTTCGGCAGATTATCGAAGGAGCGGCGCAGTTCCATCCAGTCGCGGTTATGACGAAACTCCGCACGTACCACCCGCGCCTGCATGCTGGCGGCCTCGGCATCGTAATTCAAACTATATTGCTGGGTGGAGTTGACCAGACGTTCGGCGACTTCCTTCGCTGCTTTTACCAGCAGTAATTCCTTGGTTTCACCCGCTTCCATCGCCGGATAATCCATCACGGTTTCTTCATTCTTGGCGGCTCCCGCCCGACGCAGCAATACCTGAATATGCGGCATCTCGCCTTCCTGCGCCACATTCTTGGCCATCGCCACCACCACATTGCGGGTGCCGTAACGCTCGGCCAGTTTGGTCAGGGTTTCTTTGTCGCCGGAGAGAATGGTTTCATGATCGACCACGAAGACATCTTTCGGATCACCATACGGCATCACCAGCACGCCCTTGCCCGCCTGCAGCGCAATGCTGTTGAGGTTGTTGCGCCAGACATTGTCCGGCTCCCACAGCTTCAGCGTCTTGCCATCATCATAGGCGGGAATCACCAGCAGCGCCTGCGAGGTACTGCCCGGCACCAGTCCCTTGACCTCGGACAGCAGCTTCTCCACCGCGGCCTCATTGAAGCGATAGAGCACTTCCGCCTGATAGCGCCCGGCGGTGGTTTTTTCTTCCAGAATCTCAAACGACTGCACCATCTGGCTGACCTGATCCGGCTTCACCTTGTTGCCGACTTCCAGCGCTTCGTCAGGAATCAATTGCTCCAGAAGACGGAAAAATGCCTGTTGTTCGGCACGTGCCAGCCCGGCGCTGCGGGCATGCATGACGTTGTCGGCCTTCTCATCCACCCGCACGGTGGCCTCCATTGGTCCTGCCGCTGCCAGCCAGGGCAGCATGATTCCCATGATTCCAATCAGCCTTACCAGAGTACGGCGCATCGTCGCTCCATTCTTGCCAAACGGCTCTTCCTACTTTATCAATGCGAGCAGACTACATAATTGGAAGACAAACGTGAAGCCAAAACCCACATCCGGGCAAAATCCTCCTTCTTCGCTGAATTATCGTGCTGCCGGGGTCGATATTGACGCCGGGAACGCGCTGGTGGAGAAAATCAAACCAGCCTGCGCCAGCACCAAACGCGCGGGCGTGATGTCTGCTATCGGCGGCTTCGGCGGATTATTCGACCTGCAGGCGACCGGCTATAGCGACCCGCTGCTGGTGGCCGCGACAGACGGGGTCGGCACCAAACTCAAACTGGCACTCGATACCGGCATCCATCATACAGTGGGGATCGATCTGGTGGCGATGTGCGTCAACGATCTGGTGGTACAGGGTGCAGAGCCGCTGTTCTTCCTCGACTATTACGCCTGCGGCAGTCTGGAGACCGATGTGGCGGCAGCGGTGATCGAAGGTATCGCCGAGGGATGCCGTCAGGCCGGATGCGCATTGATTGGCGGTGAGACCGCTGAAATGCCGGGCATGTATGCCAAGGGTGATTATGACCTTGCCGGGTTTGCCGTCGGCGCAGTGGAGCGCGATAAGGTGCTGCCACGTACCGATGATATGCAGGTGGGTGACGTGATCCTCGGTCTGGCATCGAGCGGCGTGCATTCCAACGGCTTCAGTCTGGTGCGCAAGGTGCTGGAAGTGAACAACGCTAGCTTTGGCGATGACGCACCGGTCGGCGGGACGTTCGGCGAATGGCTGCTGACCCCGACCCGTATTTATGTCAATGCCTGCCTGCAGGCCATCCGCGAGACCGGTGCCATCACCGGACTGGCGCATATTACCGGCGGTGGCCTTAGCGAGAACATCCCGCGCGTGCTGCCGGATCATCTGGCGGCGTCCATTACGCTCGGCAGCTGGGATGTGTCGCCGATTTTCAGCTGGCTGCAATCACAAGGCAATATCCCGGAAGATGATATGCTGCGCACATTTAACTGCGGTATTGGCATGGCAATCATCTGCGCGGCGGATCAGGCGGAGATGGTGCATGCGGTGCTGGAAGCACAGGGCGAGCGCGTCTTCCAGATCGGCACACTGATATCCCGCAACCCTGCCTTACCGGCGGTGCAGTATGCGTCATAAGAAGCGCACGGCAGTTCTTATTTCCGGCAACGGGTCGAACCTGCAGGCGTTGATTGATGCATCCCAGGCGGAAGATTATCCGGCGGAGATCGTGCTGGTGATTTCTAACAAAGCCGATGCCTACGGCCTTACCCGCGCCGAGCAGGCCGGGATTGCCTCTGTCGTGATCGACCATAAAGCCTATGACGGGCGCGAAGCTTTCGATGCCGCGCTGCAGGAAGCGCTGGACGCGCAGCAGGTAGAGCTGGTGTGCCTTGCCGGGTTCATGCGTCTGCTGACGCCAGGCTTTGCCGAGGCATGGCACGGACGAATGATCAATATTCACCCGTCATTGCTGCCCGCATTCAAGGGGCTGGATACGCACAGCCGGGTGCTGGAATCCGGCGCATGGTTCGGTGGGTGCAGCGTGCATTTCGTGGTGCCGGATATGGATGCCGGGCCGATCATTCTGCAGGCAGCGGTGCCGGTGGAGCCGGGCGATACGCCCGACA
>JAUIJX010000057.1 GCA_030430795.1 Alphaproteobacteria bacterium
GTGGTAACGACATAATCTACGGTGGCAGCGGTAACGACACCATATACGGCTATTCCGGCATCAATACCATGAATGGAGGAGATGGCGACGACCTGATTCAAGGTTGGGCGCATGAGGACATAATTCTAGGGGGTGCAGGCAATGATTCGCTCTATGCGGGCAGTCAGGAAGACAAGGTTTCAGGTGGTGACGGCGACGACATCATAGACGGTAATAACCATGACGACCGGCTCTACGGTGGGGGCGGGGAAGATACCATCATCGGTGGCAACGGCAACGATATCATCTGGGGCGGCGATGGCAACGACCTCATCTGGGGTGGCGATGGCAACGATACTATTAATGGTGAGTCGGGCGAAAATACCATTTATGGTGGCGAGGGTAATGATCGGATAAACGGCTGGGCGCATGTTGATCTAATCTATGGCGAAGCCGGTAACGACTGGATATTTGCTGGCAGCGCCAATGACACGGTTTATGGTGGTGATGGTCACGATAAAATCGAGGGCTACAACCATGACGATCTGCTGGAAGGCGGAGCTGGACGCGACACTCTGATTGGTGGCAATGGAAACGACACCCTGAATGGCGGTAGCTGGATTGACCTGCTGACCGGGGGCATGGGAGCAGATACATTTGTATTTGGTCGATATCACAGTAACAAAGGTGCGGGCAATCGCGACATTGTCACTGACTTCTCTCAAACAGATGGCGACAAGATCGATTTCACCGATTATGCGCCAGGTGCCATATTCATAGGCATGTCTGCATTCTCGGCTGGACCGTCAGAGATCCATTATTTCCACGATGGTGGCAATACGATTGTCGAGTTGGACACCTATAATGGTACCGCGAACTACCAGATAGAGCTCACAGGCCTGTTTACTCTCACCGCCGGGGATTTTGTGTAGTGCAGGCATAAGATGATTGCTAGGATACTACTCTTTTCCGTCACCCTTATAATCGCGGTTATATCGCTCACTTTTTTAGCGTTTTATGGGGTACAGCGAAATTGGTTTGCTGGCAGTGATGACAAAGCCCTGACAGACTCGCTGCTTTCATATGCTGGAAAAGACAAAATACCACTGCGGGAACTAGGGTTAGGGGACTGGGAATATGTATGCATTATTCCATCATACGGCAAACCTGGTGAAATAGTGGCGAAAAACCTCTCCTTGCCTGCGATCGTCACAGATGAATCTGAACGAAGATTAGGGAAGAATTTCTGGGGAATGACCTTAGTGGATGGCACGGGGAAGTTAAAAAACTACACAATCTATAATGATGACGTGCTGAAGCCAATAGAAAGCCTTTACTACCAGAAATGCCTGCCATACAAAGAGGCGGAATTTGAGATAACCCCGGCTCAGGGGGGACTCCAAACCATCACGTTTCAGCCAGAAGATTAAGAGCAATCTAAAGCGTTGAGAACTCTCAATGTCCCCACCAGCCGGGCGATAGACCCCATACCTTGCACCGTGGCGCGGAGGCGTTATGATGGGGGCGTGCAGGCATTCAGACAATCACAGGACAGCAAATACCGTTCCCACTATGAGCGGCGCGGCGACCGGGCAACCCACCGCATCGCCAGCGCTGTGGCGCGTAAATCCTGGCACTGGACGATCCTCAACCTCGCCTGGACGGTCGGGCCGGTCACCTTCATCGCCCTGCAATTCGGCCATTATCTGGGCTTCGGGGCGCAGGCGCCGATCCAGAATTTCTACTATTTCGCCGGCTATACCCTGATCGCCGGGGCGCTGGCCGGCATTGCCTCCATTCTGCGCGATGCCTTCTACCAGCCGCGCATTGAGCGGCAGCAGGCGGAGTTGCTGCACAGCATCAACCTGCTGCATAACGGCATCATGGAGGCGCGCAACCTGATCCTGCAGCAACTGGAGCCGCAGGAGCGCAAGATCATGTCGGCCTATTACATCCTGCACAATGTCGGCGCTTCGCCCTCTGCCATCGAGACCGCCGTCTACGACCTGACCGGCTGCCGCGATCTGACCTCTGCCGCCCGCCGCGCACAGGTCTTCTCCGAGCATGGCATGCAATCGCGTGCGGACGATGTCTATGCCGAATATAAGCCAGCGCTGGATGCCGCGCGTGAGACGTTGCAGGACACCGCGCCGCAGGCATATGCGCTGCTGGAAAATCGCTTGAAAGGCATCAGCCCGTCCATCCATATCGGCACCGAGCGTGGCGAAGGATTTATCGAGCGCGTGCTGGCGGCATCCGAGGAGAATGATGCCACGCGCATGACGCTCTACGACGTGGTCGATATGCTGACGCTGGCCTTTGAGTTGATCAATGGCCGCCATATTTCGGTGCTGGATGCGCGGCTGAAAGGCGACGAGGCCTTTGAGCAGACGCAGGAGGCGCTGGACGAGGCGCGCCATCATTATCGCATGGCGGTGCGCCATCGCAACAGCCATATCCGTCTGTTGGCGGCGGCGCTCTACCGGGTTACGGAAATGGACATCGTGATCGAAGCGACCGATGCCACCAGCCAGTTGATCGCGGCGATTGAACAAGGGGTGCGTACCCTGCCGGAGGGTGAGCGGCGCCCGTTCCGCCCCACCTATGACCGCATTCTCAAACTCAACGAACAGGTAAATATCTGCCGCGAACGGCTGGTGCGTGCTGAGGCCGATTACATGAAGAAATGGCAACTGCACGGACAGAAGCTGACGCTGGCCATGCAGTCCGATGACCTGCGTGCCGCGGGCTTCTACATTCAGGAACGCAGTATTCAACTCGGCGATAAGGACAAGTTGAAACTGACGCAGAGTGTTCTCATGGCACTCGATAATGAGGCCACCCCGGACGAAGACAGGCTGAAACAGAGTGCAATGGATATCGCCGGGCAACTCGATGACCTGATCGACATGAGCCAGCCGGAAGAACAGCTGGCAATCGAAGCCTCCAACGCCGCCGATTTTGGCTATATCACCAAAGGGCTGGCGCCGAAAACCAAGGCCGGGTGGGCGGCCATCGCCATTGACGCCATGCATGAGAATCGCCGCAAGGTCTCGCACCGGCTGGCGCGTAACCTGATCGTGTTCTACCGCCTGCCGCTCAACGCTGCGATTATCGAGTTGTTTGTCGAGCAGTTTGGCGCTGACGGTGACTACCTGCGCGAGCTGAACGAAGAATGGTCGCAACGTGAGAAAGCCTCTGCGGTGGCGCTCCCGTCCAAACCTCCGCAATTGCCGGAATGGAGCCAGCTTTGCCACACGAAAAAAGGAAAGGCCTCCCATGCCTAAGCTACACCCCGCCCATATTTGCTTTATCGCCATCATCGTGCTCGGGGTGCTCTACCCGCAGCAGATTGCAGACGGCCTGAGTGCCGTCACCCAATGGTTTGAACATGCTTTCGGCTGGTTCGTCCTGCTGGCCTGCGCTTTTTTCGTCGGCTTATGCACCTACATTGCGTTCAGTGACTACGGGCAGTTACGGCTGGGTGGTCCGGATGAAAAGCCGCAATTCAGCACACTCTCGTGGTTTGCCATGTTGTTTGCCGCCGGGATAGGGGCGGGGCTGGTCTTCTACGGTGCGGCGGAGCCACTACTGCATTACGTCAACCCGCCGCCGGCGATGAAGGCCGTAACTGAGACGGCGGAGCAGGCGCGCCGCGCGATGGCGATTAGCTATTTCCACTGGGGGCTGCACGCCTGGTCGATCTACGCCGTCGCTGCCCTGTCAATTGCCTACTACACTTTCCATCGCCAGACTCCGCTGCTGCCGAGCGTACCGATCACCGCACATCCTGTCGGTAAAATCATGATCGATAGTTTCGCCATCCTTGCCGTTGTGTTCGGGCTGGTGGCGTCGCTGACACAGGGCGTGCTGCAGGTCTCGCGCGGGGTGGAGAATCACATCGTGCATACGGGGGATGCGCTGTGGATACAGCTTGCCGTGCTTGCTGCCTTGTTTGTCTGCTATATGTATTCCGCCTCCACCGGCATTGGCAAAGGCATCAAAATCCTCAGCGACATCAACATCATCATCGCCGTATTGCTGATGCTGTTTATTCTCTTTGCCGGGCCGACGCATTTCATCATGGAAAGTTTCGTCACCGGCATTGGCGACTACCTCGATAAATTTATCTTCCTCTCTTTCAATGTCCGCCATTTCTCCGATGCCGGCGGCTGGACGGAGAGTTGGACCATCACCTATTTCCTGTGGTGGGTCTCCTGGGGCCCGTTTGTCGGTGTGTTCATCGCGCGCATCAGTCGCGGTCGCACGCTTAAGGAATTCATGCTGGGTGTCGTGCTGGCGCCGTCCATTTTCTCGGCCTTCTGGTTTGCCACGCTCGGCGGCACCTCGATTTATCTGGAAACCATTGCCGATCCGGGGTTCGGTGTGGTGGTGGAGAATCTGGAGAGCACCACTTACGCGCTGTTGAATAGGCTGCCAATGTCGGAAATCACCTCAGTGGTGGTCGTGCTATTACTGTTTATCTTTCTGGTGACCAGTGCCGATAGCGGCACCTATGTACTGGGCATGTTTACCTCGGATGGAAACCTGAACCCGCCGGTGCGTCAGCGTCTGTTCTGGGGTGTCGTGGTTGGGCTCGTCACCAGCGGTGCATTGATGACCGGTGCCGGGTTGCCGTTCTTCCGCTCATTGGCGGTGATCGGTGCTATCCCGTATTTGTTCATTATGTTATGGCAGGTCTACCACCTGTTGAAAGCGCTGCGCGAAGACAGCCGCTCTAAGTCATCCTGATGGATTCGCCGCCCTCGGGATTATCGGCCAATACCTTGTCCACATAACGCGGCTTCACAAACGGGCTGTCTTTAAGAATGCGTTTCTCGCTGGCGACGAAGCCGGTGAGGATTTCATTTTCCTGCTCACGCGGTAGTTTATAACGTTCCAGCCGTTCTTTGATCCCTTTGTCCATCCGCTTTTTCTTATGCACCACTTCCTGCTCATCGCTCAGAATATCGGCGAATCGTGCAATCTGCCGGTCGATTTCCTGTGGTGACTTACCTGCCAGCAGAGGGTCACTATGGATGATAGCGGCGGCGGCGGTCACGATGTCGTCAAACCCGGGGCCACGTCCTTTGGTCGCTTGCGTTTGTAAAATATTCCCCGCCAGATAAGCGCCGGACATGGCCATCAGGCCGGGGTCTGTCTGCGCACGCTTTATACCGGCCACCCCGTATCCGACGTTGGACACGGCCTGTATGCCGGCGGAGACGGCAAGCGGACTTTCCTGCACCCAGTCTGCCAGACGATGCATGATACCGGCGGTCTGGCCGGGTTTGCGTTCTTGTTCTTTAAGCGTGTTGACTGTCGCCAGCATCGAATCATCATCACTGCGATCAAAAATACCCGAGACGTCGCGCCCTTCTTTCTCCGGCACCAGTGTGGCAATCGACATGGCGGTCAGCGTACCGAGCGCCGAGAGCGCTTCATATGAGGTATTAATGCCGCCCTGATTTCGGCGCAATGTAGCGGATGTCAGATGCGCCAGCGCACCACTGGCATTGATCGCCGAGCTGATTTCCCACGGGTGATTTTTGAGAAAGGCGAGGGTGCGTTCTGCCGTGCTGTGTATCTCGGCGCGCTGATTCTCATCGGCGTGTCGCAGCTTGGGGTAAACATTTTCCATCAGAGAATAGACATCACGAGGCCTGTCTGCCTTATGTCCGAGGGCGATCAATGCGGCAGACCCGGCAGTATAGGCAACGGCGCTATATGTCTTGAACCAGTCATGTTGCGTAGCGAACGGCATGCTCCTGGGTTTGAGCCACGCCGAATAGAGCAAACCGATATTCCCGACGATATAGGCCAACCCGGTCAGGGCATTGGTATTCTCTTTCACAAACCGCTTCATCACCGATTGATGCGGAAAATGGCTGACCTCATCCAGTGGATCGCAGGAAGTGCCCGGTTTCAACTGGATGGAAACAGGTTCCTCATGCTCTTTTAGCCACTGTGGAAATGTATCCTGCAATAATGACAGGAAATGTGTGTCATCCCGCAGGCCGCTGACCCGCAATACATGCTGTTGATAAGGACCATGATACCCTGGAATTGCCCGCAAATGCGGCTGCTCATTCAGAAAACGGGTAAGCGCCACCAGTGATCCGGGCGAGGCGTTCTGCGGCGCGAACACAAGCGCCACCCGAGACCCAGCCAGGCCTTTTCCCGTCTTGATCTTATCAATCGTATAATTTTCCATGGGTTATAAGGGTAACATACCACTTAGGCAGTTACATGACAGTTTTATGACGAAATTCCGGTGCTAAACCGACCCTAACACATAATTCTATTTACAAATCAATTTTTTTGCTATAATCGCCCCTTAGGAAATGAGCCCAAGGCCCCGGTAACTGCACAACAGCGACAGGCCGTAAGATCTATCCACAAATATAATTTGGTAATTATTTTTTGTTGGAGGCTGTCATGGTGCAGTTTGTTGAGGGTGCGACTTAGCGCGGCAAACGCGGCAGAAGAGGAAGCCGTAATGCCGCTGAATGCTTCCGAAACCCCATTACTGGTGATTGATCTGGACACGGTGGAACGCAAGTACCGCCGGTTGGCTGCTGCCATGCCGGAGGCACACCACCATTATGCTATCAAGGCTAACCCGGCACCGGGTGTACTGACGCGCCTGCGTGACTGCGGAGGCTATTTCGAGGTCGCCAGCGTGAACGAAATCGACATGTGCCTGAGCGCCGGGATTACGCCGGAGCGCATCCTCTACGGCAACCCGCTTAAAAAAGCGACGGAAATTGCAGAGGCGCATGCCCGCGGCATCACGCAATATGTTTTCGACAACATCGTTGAACTGGAGAAAATCGCCGCCCATGCCCCCGGCACGAAGGTGATTTGCCGCATCATGACCACAGGTGACGGCGCCGTTTCTCCGCTTTCCATCAAATTCGGCTGTCCGCCCGCTATGGCGGAAGAATGGCTGCGCACCGCACCTGCGTTGGGTCTGGTGCCGTACGGCATCTCGTTTCACACTGGCTCGCAACAGCTGGAGCCATCGGCGTGGGAGCGCCCGATTCAGGAAGCGGCGAAGGTCTTCGCCCGCCTGAGCGCGGAGGGCATCGCCCTCAAAATCCTCAATGTTGGTGGTGGCTTCCCGGTCACCTACCGTACGCCGGTGCCGGAGATCGAAGCCTATGCGGAAGCGATTCAGAGCTATGTCGCCCGCTGGTTCCCGCAAGACAAACCGCTCATCTACACCGAGCCGGGGCGCTACATGACCGGCGACGCCGGCACCCTCCATGCTGAGGTGGTGCTGGTCTCTCCGAGCTATCAGAATGACGGCATCCGCTGGGTCTATCTCGATGTCGGCCGCTACGGCGGTCTGGTCGAGGAGAAGATCGACTACCCCATCGTCAGCGACAAGGGCGGTGAGACCGGACGCGTGGTGCTGGCGGGGCAGACCTGCGATTCCAACGACGTGATCTACACCGAATCCTTCGGCTACGAGCTGCCGCTGTCGCTCGCGCCGGGTGACCGGGTGCAGCTGATGAACTGTGGGGCATACACCACCACCTACGCCACCACGCTCAACGGCTTTCAACCATTACGAACCATGACTGTGTAGGAGCAGAGCCATGTCATTTATCTATCCTGAGGAATACATCAAGGAACATGCCGGTAAAGACCGCATGGTATTATACCCGACGATCTCCGACATCGCCGTACAGGAATTCGGCGATTGCGGCAAGGGAGTGATCGCCCTGCGTGCTTATGCGCGTGGCGAGCTGGTTGGCGCGTTTACCGGTAAGATGGGGCACGATCTGTTGCAACACACCCTGCAGATTGATCCGGAGAATCACATCCATGACCCGTATTTTGTTGGCTACCTGCTGCATAGCTGCGACCCGAACGTGGTAGTCGATATGCATCAGCGTCTGGTCTACTGCATCAAGGATATTCCTGCCGGTACGCCACTGAGCATGGATTACGCGTCCACCGAAGACCAGCTGTTCAGCCAGTTTGCCTGCGGCTGCGGCGCGCCGAATTGCCGCCAGTGGGTGACCGGTCGTGCCGAGCGCGTCAATGAAGACGGCACCGCGCACCTGCTCGGCAAAATGGGCATCAACCTGATGAACACCACCGCTATGCCGGTGATGAAGTAGGCTCGTCTGATTTGCTAAACCCAATTTGCCAGAAATACATGTCGATGACTTTCATGATTGGGTAATCGAAATCATTGGATGAAATTTCGTTGCGCGCTTTTTGAAATTCAGCCTCATGTAAAAGGCAGTGATCAATCAGTTTGGTAAAACTTTTTTCGTTTAGAATGGAATGAGGGAGCTTCTCTGCCTGCAATCCATCTTTGAAGAAGCGGTCATAGGCTGGAACGCAGCCCAATGTACCCATGAGGATTTTGGTAGCCAGTGTATCCGTTACATTTGATGCCTGACCTTCCCGAAAGTGCGCGGTTTCGCAATAAAGCTCTTTGATCTGCACTATGAGCTCAAACAAAAGTTTAATGTTATCTTCCTGCTGATAGACGGCCAGATCAGGGTGTCGCAGGACGGCGTATTTATTATCCAGCATTACTTTTACGGCAGGTATATGGATTTTGTAGTCGTTCTGGAGAAGAAAGCTTGATCCTCGGTACATGCCCCAACTGGCAAGATAAAACCCTAAATGCAGGGCGGCATAATCGGCATCGTCTGGCACGTCTCTGAAAACACGATAACAATGCTCCCATGACAAGTAACGACTATGCGGATTCTCCGTCGCTACATTGTGAAAAGCCGCTACGTGCTTACATATATCACCATTGCCCATACTGTAGAGAATACATCATGCGTATCCATCGGCAACCTATAACAAAAAACTAGCCCCGCGCTGCCGAGGTGGTTCTTTGTTGCTGCTGATCCATGGCAACGGTGGGTGAGGAGAGCTCGCCAATCATTTCTGGTTGCTCCACAGCGGCGGTTTTTGATGTCCCGTCAACCTCAGGAAGTGTACCTTGCGCGGCCAGTTGCTCATATTTGGCCGTATATGCGTCTTGCTTGGCGGTGAGATCATTTTCCAATGTGGTGCGTTGCGCCGCCACGTTACTGCCGAGTGTTATGGCTACGGATTTATTGGCGGTTAATGCGGCGTCGGTGAGCATAATGTCAGACTTCAACGCAATCAGATCTTTCAGCTCTTGCGAGGCGCCTTCAGGTGCGGTGGCAGGCAAACGATCAAAATAATCAGAAAATTGCTGCTGTTCCGGTGAGAATGTCATCGGCTTTGGGCCCAGCGCATCACCAACGGCTGCTGCTGTTGCAATGGAAGCGCCAATAATGGAACCGTCGGTGACGCCATCCCCATACCCAATGGCTGAGGCGGCATCCATGGCCATGTTTCCAACCTCTGAACCGGCAGCTAATACGGCTGCTGCGGGCGCGCCGATACCAGTTGCGGCCATCCCTGAGGCGGTGGCATCGACGGCAGCCAACGCCTGCCGTGAACCGGTCTCAGCGGTTGCTAATGCAACAGCGGCACCGGCGAGTGGTGCTCTTTTGGTGAATTTCCCAAGCAGGTGTGAAGCGGCAGCCCATACGCCTTTGGGAGCTGCATTTGCTGCATCTGTAGCCACTTCTACGGCTTCACCGGCCGCCTTGCCAATATCATTGGTGACAAGTTTTTCGGCTGCGCCTAATGCGTCCTTCCGACTATTTAAGTCGTTTATGAATGCTTCTTCTTCGGCGACATAGGCCGGGAAAGGAGTGCCTGCCGGATTTTTCAGCCATGCATCAAATTCTCTGATTTCTTCAAGGGATCGGTTGGCTGGAGTGGGGCCTGTTGCTTGCGCATAACGAACCATTTCCTCCGATAACTCAGACCCATATCCTCCACTCAGGACGTTTCCAAATGCTTTGTCGGCGGATGCTAAATTATCTGGGTTGCCGGCAGGAAATTCTATATAGCGATGTGATGCCTCTTCAATCGTCGGGGCACCAAAATTTCCGTCTGCGGCCAAAGCGGTCTTAATGGCTCCGGGGTCTATGTCGACTCCTGAAGAGCGCATGATGGCTGTCAGGTCGGCAGTATATTTGTTAACAATTTCTGGTGGAGTGTCCGGGGCCATTTTGATCGAGAAATGGTATCTGCCATCCCCGTCGCCACCATAAGAATTGATTTCAATGGGATACTGTTCTGCCAGCTGTTGTATATCGCTGGCTGC
>JAUIJX010000058.1 GCA_030430795.1 Alphaproteobacteria bacterium
CTTTATCAATGGCCGCGGCTGGCGTTGCTGACAGCGTCAGCACCATACACAGGCACAGCGACACGAACAGGGTTACACGCTGGAAATTCATACATACCTCTTTATGATTGAAACATTAGACAGACAGGTTCTAGCAGTAAAAATACGGGTTGGCCAGTTAAAACCGTGTGCCGAAATTAAAGCGAATGGTTTCGGTTTCGTCGTAATCTTCCTTGAGGAAGGCCTGCGAGAAGTCGATGCGGATCGGGCCAAATGGCGAGCGCCAGCCCAGACCGAAACCAACGGCCGCACGGAGCGAGGCTTCATCGCGTACTTCAGGGCCGTTATCGTCCACATCGTAGAGGCTACCGGCATCGACGAAGAAAGCGCCGGTGATACCGAAATCATCCGGCAGACCGAGCGGGAAAGTCATTTCTGCAGTGGTGGTGTAGTAGATGTTACCACCCAGCGCATCGCCGGTCACCACGTCACGCGGGCCGATCCCCGCATTGTCGAAGCCGCGCAGGCTGCGACCGCCGACGAAGAAGCGATCCTGAATCTTGAGGTCGCCGTCCAGACTCAGCACATGGCCACCGGATGCGGCGAGCATAAAGGTCCATTGCGAGGCGACGGGATAGTAATATGACGCCTGTACTTCATTACGGAAGAATTTGGAATCACCGCCGAGACCGGCGACATCCTGTGTCAGGCGAAGGAAGTAACCGTCGGTCGGCTCGAAATTATTGTTACGCTTGTCATAGGTCAGGGAGTGACCAACCAGCGAGGTGACGTTGGTGCCTTCCTGATCGCGGATGAAGCGCGACGCATCAACGCTGATGTCGGTAATTTCCACTTCCTCGTAGCTATATTTGAGCGAGTGCTCCAGCGTCTCGGTCAACGCATAGCCCAGACGCAGACGGCCACCGACAGAGTCACGGTCAAAGGAGCTTTCCGTGCTGAAGTCCTGCGTGATTTTGAAGAGGTCGAACCCGGCACGCAGCTCACGATCCAAGAAATACGGCTCGGTGAAGCCAATGTCGAATTGCTGGCGCTCCGCCGCCAGTGTCGCCTTAAAGCGGAGATCCTGACCGCGGCCAAGGAGGTTCTTCTCACGGACTCCGATATCCGCCAACGCACCATCAGTGGAGGAGAAACCGGCACCAAGCGAGAGCTCCCCGGTGGATTGTTCATCCACGGCGACATTGATAATGACACGATCCGGCGTACTGCCACGCTCATTGGTCACTTTGACGTCTTTAAAGAAGCCAAGGTTCCTCAGACGCTGCTCCGAGCGTTGCAGCTTGGAGGTGCTGAAGGCATCGCCTTCCGCCAGACGAAATTCACGGCGCACCACCTCGTCCAGCGTACGCAGGTTGCCGGTGATGTTGATGCGCTCCACATAGACGCGCGGCCCTTCTTCAATCTCGTATTTGAGGTCGATGGTCAGGTCGCCCTGATGACGGGTCAGCTTGGGATTAATGTCAACGAAGGCAAAGCCCTGATCGCCGAGTTCGTCCACGATAGCATCGATGGAGTTTTCCACCGCCTCACCGTCATAATTTTCCCCGGAATGGGTGGTGACCAGCTTTTGCAGGCGCTCGCTGTTGATACCCTTGAGGCTGGATTCAAAGGTGACCTCGCCGAAATCGTATTTCGGCCCCTCATCCACCGTGAAGGTGATGTAGAAACCGTCGCGCTCCGGCGTCAGCTCGGCAATGGCCGATTCGACCTTGAAGTCCGCATAGCCCTGCGAGGTGTAGAATTTACGCAGGAGTTGCTTGTCGAACTGCAGGCGGTCGGGATCGTATTTATCATCATCGGTCAGGAAACAGTAGAAGCATTCTTCCGAGGTGCGGATGACATCTTCCAGCGCGGAACCACTGTACGCCTTGTTACCGATGAAGTTGATGGCGGCGACGCGGGTGACATCGCCTTCCTGAATCTCAAACACCACGTCCACGCGGTTTTGCTCACGGGTGATGACCTTCGGCTCGACCGAGGCGGAATAGCGCCCGGTACGACGGTAAATTTCCAGCACGCGCGCCAGATCCGCCTGAATCTTCGGACGGGTATAGACCGAGCGCGGCTTAAGCTGAATTTCCTTCTCCAGCGTTTCATCGTCAATCTGGTCGTTACCTTCAAAGGCGACGCGGTTAACGGTCGGGTTTTCCACCACCGTCACGTAGACATCCGCCCCGCTGCGCTGGATGGAGACATCGGCAAAGAAGCCGGAGGCGAACAGCGCGCTCATGGCCTTATCGAGGTCATAACGGTTGAGGATATCGCCCTCATGGATACCGAGGTAGCTGGTGATGGTCTGCGGCTCAATGCGCTGATTGCCGCGAATGACGATTTTTTCCACCGGCAGACGGTCTTCCACCGCCGTGATGGCCGCATGCGCCTCCGGCATCGCTACCGAGGATAACAGCAGCGCCGCCGTACATAAAGACACGCCCACGTGCCTGCGTTTGCGAGAGTCGTGAAACAAGCGGAAAGATTTCATTCTCTAGGAATGCGAAATGCGGCGACAGAAATCAACCTAAAAATAGGTCATGAGAGTAAAATCAGGCGGATTTCAACCCGATGATGCTCCCGCGCCGGGCACCTCCGCACGGCAGCGGCAGAAAATGACTGATATATACAGAAAAATGTCTTATACATATTGACAAATACAGGCATCTTCTTATGTTGTGCCCTTCTTACTGGCATGATCCCTTAGCTCAGTTGGTAGAGCATCTGACTTTTAATCAGAGGGTCGCAGGTTCGAATCCTGCAGGGATCACCAATTTCCTTTGCAGCTTGATATGGATATTTCAGATATACTGCTCCAATTAGGCTCCCTATTTCTCTCCGCTTTTTTCGCCGCCACCATCCTTCCGGCTCAGTCAGAGATCGTGTTGGCAGTGCTCCATGCAAGCCAGCAATATAACGTATGGCTCCTTGTTTTGGTTGCCACCACCGGCAATGTTCTGGGCGCCGTCGTCAACTGGTTGCTGGGACGATACCTCATACATTTTCAGGACAGGCCGTGGTTCCCCATATCCCACACATCCCTCAAGAAGGCAGAGGTTTTCTACCATAAATACGGGGTATGGACCCTGTTGCTGGCCTGGGTGCCGTTTATTGGTGATCCGCTGACCATGATCGCAGGCATATTGCGCGTCCATATTGTATTGTTCCTCGTGCTGGTGACCATCGGCAAATGCCTGCGCTATGCAGGCCTCGTAACCTTCATATAGAGAGCCTTAATTTACCCTATTCATCGGCTATGCCTATCAATCTTATAAGATGAAACAATTATACTCGCGGTATGATTGTGGCTATAGTCCGAATACCATGACAGTATTTGATGAAGGAGCAACATCATGAGAAATAACACTTTACTGAGAACCACAGCCATGACAGCGCTGATGGCTTTTTCCCTTTCCACCGCCGTCGCCGCCAAGCCGATGATGGGCGCCCATGAAGCCCGAACCAACCAGTTCTGGTGGCCGGAGCAGCTGGACCTGTCCCCGCTGCGTGACCATGATGCACGCTCCAATCCGTATGGCGAAGATTTTGATTACGCCAAAGCGTTCAAAACGCTCGATCTGAAAGCCCTGAAGAAAGATATCGACGCCGTGCTGACCACCTCACAGGACTGGTGGCCAGCGGATTTCGGTAATTACGGGCCGTTCTTTATCCGGATGGCATGGCACAGCGCGGGGACGTATCGCACGCTCGATGGCCGTGGCGGCGCCGGTGGCGGTCAGCAACGCTTCGACCCACTGAATAGCTGGCCGGATAATGCCAGCCTCGATAAAGCACGCCGCCTGTTATGGCCGGTGAAGCAGAAATATGGCCGCGCGATTTCCTGGGGCGACTTGATGGTGCTGGCCGGAAACGTGGCGCTGGAGAATATGGGCTTTGAGACTTATGGGTTTGCCGGTGGGCGCCCGGATGACTGGGAGCCGGATGTGGTCTATTGGGGACCGGAAGTGGAAATGCTGGCCAGTGACCGCCGCAGCAAAGACGGCGCGTTGGAAAAACCACTGGCCGCTGTGCATATGGGGCTGATTTACGTCAACCCGGAAGGCCCGGGTGGTAAGCCCGACCCGGTCGGCTCGGCAAAGAATATCCGTGAATCCTTCGGCCGCATGGCGATGAATGACGAGGAAACCGTGGCGCTGGTCGCCGGGGGGCATACGTTCGGGAAGATGCACGGGGCGCATAAACCGTCCGACTGTCTGGGCAAGGAACCGGGCGGTGCACCGATTGAAGATCAGGGCTTTGGGTGGAAAAACTCCTGTGGCAAAGGTCACTCGGAAGACGCCATTACCAGCGGGCTGGAAGGCGCATGGACGCAGGCTCCGACCCAATGGAGCAGCCTATATCTGGATAATCTGCTGAATAACGACTGGGAGCAAACGCGTAGCCCGGGCGGTGCGATTCAGTGGGTGCCGAAGAATAAGGATTTACACGACGCTGTGCCGGATGCGCATGTGGAAGGCAAGTTCCACGCTCCGGTGATGACGACGGCTGATCTGGCACTGAAATTCGACCCGGAATATAAGAAAATCGCCGAGCGCTTTCTGAAAAATCCGGAAGAATATCAGAAGGCGTTTGCTAAGGCATGGTTCAAGCTGACCCACCGCGATATGGGGCCGCGTGCACTCTATCTGGGAGAGGAAGCGCCTGCCGAGTCACTGATCTGGCAAGACCCGATTCCGGCGATTGATTACACGCTGGTGGATAGCGGCGATATCAAGGATCTGAAGAAGACAATTCTGGATTCCGGCCTGAGTGTACCGCAACTGGTGCGTGCCGCATGGGCGGCCGGTTCCAGCTTCCGCGCCAGCGATATGCGCGGCGGTACGAATGGCGGGCGACTGCGCCTTGAGCCGCAGCGCAGCTGGGCAGCTAATGACCCGGATGAGCTGGCGAAAGTGCTGACAACGCTGGAAGACATCCAGAAAGATTTCAATGACTCGCTGATTGGGAACACCAAGATTTCCATGGCCGACCTGATCGTGCTCGGCGGTGCTGCCGCGATCGAGAAAGCAGCCAGAGACGCCGGGCATAACATCACGGTGCCGTTCACGCCGGGACGCGGCGACGCCACGCAGGAGCAAACCGATTCAGCATCGTTCGACGTGCTGGAGCCAACTGCTGACGGATTCCGCAATTACTACAGCGAGAAGAGCTATAAGTCGCCAGCCGAGATGCTGGTGGACAAAGCCGACCTGCTCGACCTGACGGTGCCGGAAATGACGGTGCTGGTTGGCGGTATGCGCGCGCTCGATGCCAATAGCGGCGGCGCGAAGCACGGGGTGTTCACGGATAAGCCGGGCACGCTGAGTAACGACTTCTTCGTCAACCTGCTGGATATGTCAACCAAATGGCAGAAATCCAAAGAGGACGGCATTTATGAAGGGGTTGATCGCAAAAGCGGCGCCGCCAAATGGACGGCCACGCCGGTCGATCTGATCTTCGGTTCCAGCTCAGAACTGCGCGCTGTAGCGGAAGTTTATGCCTCCGAGGATGCGAAAAAGCAGTTCGTGCGTGACTTTGTCGATGCGTGGGTGAAAGTGATGCAGCAGGGACGCGTCTAACAACAGCCCGCCGGGAGTTGTGGCACCCACCTGCCGCGGCTCCCGGCATAGCACTCATGACACGCTCATCATTTTTTTGTCATGACACCGCATACCATCAGGATTTTAATTTCCTGAGCAACAGTAACCTATGGTAGTAATGAGACACACTGTCTTGGAGCATGTTGTGGATTCATTGACTTCGGCTATACAACCGCTAATAACAGAAGGACACATGGATGATGCGCTGGCCGCGCGTGACGCTCTTCAGGCACATCAGGAAACGCCAGAACAACAGTACCAATTCGATTTCCGATCACTGGACGAAGCCCATGCGCTGGCACGGTTTCTCGCCAGCTTCTGTCCACAGCCGGATATCTCCATGCTCGGCATTCTGGAATTACTGACCAATGCCATCGAGCACGGCAATCTCGGCATCAGCTATGATGAGAAGACGGAGTTGCTGGAAAGCGACCAGTGGAAAGAAGAGATCGCCCGGCGGATTGACTCACCGGAACACCGGGATAAACGCGCGATCGTACGGATGAGCATTCTGGAGGATCGCCTGCGTTTCTATATCAAGGACGAAGGCAAAGGGTTCGACTGGCAGAAATATGTGAATGCCACGGTGGAAGGCAGTGAAGAACGGCATGGGCGCGGCATTGCGCTGACGCAGTTAATGGGCTGCGATGAGCTGGAATATCTGGGGCGCGGGAATGAAGTGATCTGTACCGTGATGCGCACCAGCACCACCCAAGCCGCTCTTTAGAGCAAATAAGTAGCCATCCCTATTATCAGGGTGATTTGCAGCAGCGCGATCCAGGTGGCGCGGCTGCGGAAGGATTGCTTCTTCGTTTTGTGACGGAACAGGCGTGCCGCCAGAAAGGCACCCGGCGTGCCACCCGCCAGCGCAAAGCCATGCAGCACACGTTCCGGGATGCGGGGCGAGGATTTTTGCGCCGCCGATTTGTCGAGCTTATACAGCAGGATAATGACCAGATTGATGACGACCAGATGCACCAGCAGGATGCGAACAGTCGCCCACGGCGCCAAGGCGATCATCGTGGCGTAGTCCGGCCAGAGCAGATAGACCGCCGCCAGCACCAGCACCACATGCAGCGCGTAGAATCCTCCACGCAGGCTACGCAACAGTATCGGTGGAAACAGGAGCAGCAGAAAAGCGGTAACGAGCATATGATTAGAGTTCAGTAGTTAGAGTTTAGAGTTTAGTGAATTTGTCATTCCCGCGAAAGCGGGAATCCATAGGAGATGTCGTATAGATTCCGGGTTCACGGTTTTTGCACAGCAAAAACACGTGCCACGGAATGACATTTCCAGATTAGAAGCGGAAGGTCAGCTTGCCGTAGACACTGCGCCCGATTTCGGTCTGCGTGTTATAGATGAACGGCGAAAATTCCGGGTGGCGGTCATCCAGCAAGTTTCTTCCCATGATGCTGACTTCAACACCATCCACTGGCGTCCAGCCGAGGCGGGTGTCGAAACGCAGGTAGCTGTCGATGTTTTCCCCGGAGAGGTTATCGTTGAAATAGAGGAAGTGATCCCACTCGAAATCATGCGGCAAATCAAGGTAGGAGCGCATGGCGAACTGATGCTCCGGCGCACTGCCCTCGGTAGTAACCAGACTGGTGGCACCGGCAATGTTGACACGCAGGAAGCTGTAGCTCCCCGCCAGACGCCAGTTATCCATGACGTGCCAGTTGGCCGAGAATTCCGCCCCGTAAGCCTGCCCTTCCCCTGCATTACCCGGCAGCAGCGGCAGCACCGCGTGCGGCGGGAACAGGGTGTTGGTGGCGTCCAACATGATGGTGCCACGCTGAATGGAGGCAAGGTCTTCGTAGTCATTGTAGAAGAGCGCGAGGTCAAACGCGAAATCTTCGCTCAGGCGCGAACGGAAGCCCATCTCATAGGCAACCATGTTTTCGGATGACGCCGCTTTATCACCAGTCAGGCGGGCAAAGCCTGTAGCCGGGATAGCCGCGGAAATGAATGAGATGTCATCGGTGTTGCGGTTCGGCGTGCGCACCGCGCGCGAGACGGCACCCCAGAGAGTGGTGTCTTCACCCAGCAACCATGATATGCGGGCATTGGGCTGGAATTCCGTACCGGTATAGTCGTTATGCTCCACCTTGCTGCCCAGCGTCAGGAACAGCGACTTCGGCACCAGCATGATCTTATCCTGAAAGAAGCCGTTGAACAGCTGGGTGTTACGGTTCAGTTCACTGTAGGTGATGAAATCGTTATCCGGCAGGTCGTCGCTAATCAGGCGATATCCCAGCCCCCAGACAACATCGTGGCGCTTACCCATTTGCTTGGCATGCTGCAGTTCCAGATCAAAGGTCTGCACCTGAAAATCACCCAGGATGTTACTAATCCGGCGGGTGTGATCGTAATAGGCTTTGACCCCCAGCACCGAATCCGTTGACAGCTCACGCTCCCAGTTGACCAGCAGGTTGCCGCCCTGAAGGGACACATCTTCCTGCATCGGCATGGACAATGTCGCCGTGCGAAAATCCGGCACGCTCTTGGAGAATTCTTTATCGCCCTCGTAATAGTCGCCCTGCACGGTAAGCTTGTCGCGCTCGTTGAGCTGGCGGTCATAACGGAAGCCGCCCTGAGAGACCATCCAGTCATCACCCGCACCGTTATCGGTCGGGGTCAGGGATTCGTCGTAATCATGATGCATGGCGTAGGCACGGTAGTAGCCGCCCTCGCCCGCCTGATCTCCGTATTGAATGGAGCCGCCATATTCATCATTACCCAGCATCGTGGTGGCAACACCGCCCTGCGTGTCTTCCGCGTCCTTGGTGATGATGTTGATGACGCCGTTGACCGCGTTGGCGCCCCACAGCGTCGCGCCGGGGCCACGTACCACTTCAATGCGCTCAATATTCTCCAGCATCTGGTTCTGGACATCCCAATACACACCAGAGAATAACGGCGTGTAGACCGTACGGCCATCGATCAGCACCAGCAGTTTGTTGGCGAACTGGTCATTAAAGCCGCGTGAGGACACCGCCCACTGGCTGGCTGCCGCCCGCCCGACATTCAGGCCCGGCACATAACGCAACAACTCCACAATGGAGGTGGCGCCGGAGCGGCGGATATCTTCCTGCGTAATCACATAAACAGCGGCCGGAGCTTCGGACGCGCGCTCGGACTTCTTGTGAACGGAGGTGACCTCTACATTCAGCAAGTCTTTCAGCGACATGGAGGACAGCGTGTCTGCGTCATCATTCGCAAACGCCGCCGAGCTCAGCATGGCTGAGAGTATGACACTACTTATCGTCGCCTTGTACGGCATGTATCCCATCCTTATTGTTTTTTAGGGGATACCATCTATACAAGGATATACTTAACAAAGACTTAAAAGTATTTGTTGATACCTATGCGTACCTAGCCGTCAGTTTTTTCAACCTCAGGTGCAGGTTTCTGCACTTTGGCAGCCCGCTTTTTCTTACCCAGCTCGTCGGTATAATCAATATAAGACAATACCATACGGATACCCTCATGCTCTTCATGCTCCGGCAGGTTGACCTTGCTGAGGATCTTGTAGATCTCCCCGGTATAGGCCGAGGTGACACGGTGACGCCGCGCGATGATCAGCGGCGACTTCATGAAGGCATAATGCACATCATAGGTCAGTAATTTACGGCGGATATTGGCGGAGAGTTCCGCCATGATTTCATGCGAGCTGTACTCGTGCAGGAAGGCATAGCGCGACAGTTCAGCATAGGCCACATACTCCAGCTTCATCTCCGGCACCAGCTTGCGCAGGTCGAAGTCACCAGCCGCCTCCATCGGCAGCGGCGCCGTGGAACGCGGCAGCTTGATGCCAATACGCAGGCCACCGACACATTGTTTGCCAATACGGGCAATCAGAATATGTGACTGGCGGTCAAATTCATCTTCTGAGCCGTCAAAGTTGGTCAGGTGCCAGACGTCGTTATACATCTGCTCACGGATGCGGTAATATTGCTGCAGCAAGGCTGGATCCCGCGTGAACTCAAACGTCACCTTCTCCGCCTGACGCGCAGGGCGGGAAAATCGCAACTCCAGTTCTTTTTCTTTTTGGGCGGCCCCTTTTTCTTCTTCAAGCAACGTCAGGGTCTTACGTGCTCTCTCCTCGCCGATCTGTTGAATATCTGTCATATGTGCTAATTTATTTTTAATTCATCAACCAATTTATTCATTTAAATGTAGAGCAACCTCAAAAACCTGTCTAGAAACACTCATGTGGCTCTAAGAATTTTTAAGATTTAGGGCGCTTTATGTCCTGCCTGTTGCATTCTTGCAAGGGATTTCAAACAAACCGCCATCGAAATAATTTCAGTTTTTCGCAGGCGTGACATTTAAGGGAATATTTCATGTGTGGAATCATTGGCGTTGTCGGAAATACTGAAGCCCCGGAGATCCTGATTGCCGGGCTGAAACGGCTGGAATATCGCGGATATGACTCTGCCGGGATCGCGACCCTGAGTAACGGTCATATTGATCGACGTCGTGCGCAAGGCAAG